>JAPLSR010000134.1 GCA_026398545.1 Candidatus Sumerlaeota bacterium
AAGAAGATTCAGGACCTCCAGGCACAGATGAACATGATGCAGCAGGGAACGACGGGCAAGCAGGAGATGACCGAAAAGCAGAAACAGACAGCCGCCCAGATTGATGAGGCAATAAGGATTGCCTCTGAGATAAAATCCATTGCAATCAAGGTTGATGCAAAAAAGGAGGGGCTGGATATTGCCTTATTATGTGAGACAAAGCCTCAAACCGAACTGGCGCTTCTATTCAATGAAAAGAATATATCCAAGCCCACCCTGGTGCAGTTTCTACCCGAGGGCGGGTTGAAAATATCTGTGACAGGAGACTATGAGTCCATCAGCGAGTTCTCAAATAAAATTTATGAGAACCTTATGGCAAAAGGGGCAATCGTCTCCCAGGAACAGGTGCAGTCAATGAAGAAATACATGTCTCTGCAGAAAGAGGCTCTGACAGGCGAAACCGCAATGAGCCTTTTCATCCCCGGTGGCTTGGGATTCAACGGTATCGTTCTTCAAAGCCATGCAGGGACTTTCCATCTTCATGCCCGGAGGCAAGATTAACCTTGAGATGGCGATAGTTAAGGACATAATGATAACTGGCTTCGGGATGCCGATTGAGCAAACCCTCAAGCAGGTGAAGTCCGGCACAGGCTCAACAACACTGATAGCGCTTGCCGCCTTCCCCAGCAACTCGCAGGTTTATGGCGACCTTGACCTCCTGAAGTTCTTAAAGACGCTCCTAACCCCCATCTTTGCCATGAGTCAGGCGCTTGGCGGCGGGCAGAACCCTCTGGAAGCCCTGGACAAGATAAGCGCACCTCCAGTCACGTTTTATGCCATGATGGGCGGCGGCGGCGCCATGGGCAAAATGCACCTGGGACTGGATACTGTCCTTAAGATCCAGGAGGCATTCAAGTCCATCAAGCCTCAGGGTGCCGCTCCTCAGCAGCCCATGCCAATCAACAAATAATGTTTCGGAAGGGTTGCCTCTTGGCTGAAAATTTAAATATGTTTCACATGGACAATTCAGATAACATTTAAACAGGGGCGCCGGCTTAGAACCCGGCGCCCTTCCAGTAATAAGGGAGGGATGGCTATGTATAGACTGATGAGATTCGGTCCTTTTGCAATTGGGTTGCTCCTTGCACAGGCGGGGTGCATGACAACCCACTCCTCAAGGCTTACATGGGTGCGCGGCGGGATTGAGCGGGGACCCTTGGACGAAAAGAACATCTCCCTTATCTTCACCGGCGGCTCATTTGCCGAGGGAGGCGCCCATATCCTTGACGTCCTCAAAAGACATGACATCAAGGGTTCCTTCTTTTTCACCGGCGACTTCTTCCGCACAATGGAATTTGACCCCACCATCAGAAGGATTGTGAGAGAGGGTCATTATCTTGGGATTCATTCCGACAAGCACCTCCTTTACTGCCCCTGGGAAGATGTGAACAAGACCCTTGTTACAAAAGAGCAGTTTGCCCAGGATATCAGGGATTGTCAGAAGGAACTTGAACGTTACGGCGTGGACCCCCAAAAGAACCGTTACTGGATTCCGCCCTATGAATTGTATAATGATGAGATTGCAAAATGGAGCGATGGGATGGGACTTGTGCTTTTTAACTTCTCCCCCGGTTCCTATTCCAACGCAGATTACACCGGCGAGGCGGACTCAAATTACCGTTCATCGGATTTCATATATCAGAAGATTCTGGAAAAGGAGGAGAAAGACCCGCATGGCTTGAACGGATTTTCCCTCCTTATCCATATTGGCGCTGGACTGGGCAGGAGAGATAAATTCTTTATCCGGCTTGACCCGCTTCTCAAAGACTTGGAGAAACGGGGTTATAAGTTCGTTCGTGTGGATGAGATGCTGAAACCTTATGTCAAATGAATGGACGGCTTCGCCGAAGCTGCCTTATGCGTATCTTTGCGAAATCGATAATCAATCAGCCAGTTCTGCAAGCCAGTAATCATAGAGGTCGCGGAGGGTTTGAGTGAAGGGTATCTCAGGACGCCAGCCGGTGGCGCGCGCAAGGCGTGCATAAGAACCCCGCGTTTCCGGGATATCCACGGGGCGCAACCTCTCCGGGTCAATAATGATTTTGATTTTCCTTTTGCAGAAGGATTTCAGTGTGAGAAGAATGCCGCGCATCGTGCGGCTTTTTCCGCTGCAGACATTATACACCTCATTTCGCCGTCCCCCATCAAGCGCCATGCGGTAAGCCCGGACAACATCCCTCACATCCGTGAAATCGCGGCGCGGTGAGATGTCGCCCACCTTTATGACCGGCGGTGATTTCCCAAGACTGATTTCCGCAACCTGTTTTGCAAAGCCGGGGCAGGCAAAATCCGGGGTTTGTCCCGGACCGGTGTGTGAAAATGGACGGACACGCACAATATGCAGTGTGGGATATATTCCCCACTGGCTTGTCAGGATGTCCAGCGCTGCCTTGCTGGCGGCGTAAGGATTTTCCGGGCGGAGAGGCATCTCTTCCGTGGCGGGTAATTCCTTCGGCGCAAGGGAGCCATAAACCTCCGCAGAGCTCACAGCAAGGATTCTGACCGTCTTCCCCGTCTCCCGCAATGCCTCAAACAGATAAATTGCGCCCATCACATTTGTGGACCAGGTCAGGACAGGTTCCCTCCAGCTTGTGGGGACGTGGCTGATGCCGGCGAGGTGATAAACCTCATCCGGTCGTGATTCCTTAACAACACTGCGGACACTTTCACGGCTGAGGAGGTCAAGTGGAAGGATGGTCACATTTTTTTCCAGAACTTTCGGGCGATGTGGAATTGTCTTTGCCCCTGCATACACAGTGCCATAGACCCGCCGCCCATCATTCAGCAATCGTTCGGCAAGATATGGACCCACAAAACCGTCATAACCCGTAATCAGGGAGATAACTTTTTTCGCCATTGTTCACGCCTCTCCAGCGAGTTTTAACCGTATCCCCTCTTCAAAGGGGCGTGGGGAAAAGCCGATTTCGCGGCGCGCCAGCGTAATATCGAACACCTTGTCCTCGCCGAAGCGGCGCACCTGTTCCGCCGTGAGCCGCGGACGACGAACCATTTTTTTATAGATTCCTGCGAGGAGGATGCACAGCGAGAGCGGAACCGGCACAAGAATGATTTTTTTTTCGAGGGCGGCGGCGATAATTTCAACGGCGCGGCGATATGTAATTGGCTCCGGACCGGCAAGGGTGTAATCCTTTCCGCTCGTTTCCTGATGCTCCACGCAATAAAAAATTGCCTCTACCAAATCCCACACAAAAACAGGCTGAATCAGGTTTGCGCCGCTCCCGAAGAGGGGAAATATCCTGTGACGGCGTATTTGCCTCACCAGCCTTGTGATATTGTTATCCTCCGGTCCGCCATAAATCATCGACGGACGGAGGATGGTGTAATTGAGTCCGCTCCTGAGTATTGCCTCCTCCGCTTCAATCACCTGCGCAGAGCTCTCACAGGGGAATTTCGTATAGCGCCGCGTGGAACTCATAAAGATGACGCGGTTCACACCCGCTTCGCGGCATAACGGGATGAGTGCAGGGGCAAAACTGATATGCGCCACGCTGATGAGAATACTTATATTTTTCAATGCAATGCAGACATGGCTCTCTTCACGGAGGTCGCCCTGAATTATTTCCACACCGCCAACGGGAAGGCATCCGGTGTTCTGCGGGCTGTGGACAAGACAGCGCACCTGTTGCTGACGTTCCACCAGCCGCTTAACCAGGCGGGAACCCGTGTGACTTGTGGCTCCGGTCACAAGAATCATCTTCGCGCCTCCAGTCCTTTCTCGCGAATCAACTGCTCATACACCCGGATTTCCCGGCGCAAAACGTCCTCCTCCGAGAATTCCGAAACGGCACGGCGGCGTCCCGCCATGCCAAAGTTTTCAGCCTTTGCGGGGTCGGCAAGAATGGAGCAAACAGCCCGGGCAAGGGCAACGGCGTCTCGCGGCGGCACAAGATGACCCGTCTCCCCCTCCACAACCTCCTCACGGCAGCCGCGGATGTTGGTCGTCACCACAGGACACGCCATAGCCATCGCCTCAATGATGGAGCGCGGCATCCCCTCCCTGTAAGAAGGCAGGACATAAACCGTCATGAGGCTGAGCAGGTCAGGGACGTCACTGCGAAGTCCGGCAAAATGGAGTCGTTCCTCAAGTTTCAGCCCTGCGATGCGGTGTTGGAGTTCAATCTTTGAGGCATCATAATCACTCTTCAGGGCATCGCCGATGCAGAGGAAATGGGTTTCGGGGAATTCTGTGAGGATGTGCGATGCCGCCTCAACAAATTCAAAATATCCCTTCTCACGGACGATACGCCCGATTATGCCCACAACAGGCGCACCGGCTGGGATGCCGAATTCTGCGCGGCAACGGGCGGTCGCCTGGGGCGGGATATGGTCGGGATTGAATCGTCCCGTGACATCCACCCCATTACCTATGGTGAGAACACGCTCAGGCGTTGTAATCTTTTCACGTATGGCGGTCTGGCGGTCCTCCTCACTCTGCGTAAGAATGAAGTTTCCAAAGCGCGCCCCGAAGCGCTCCAGTCTGACGTGAAAGGCGCGCTGGATGGCGGGCATCTCATCATGGAAGTAAAAGCCGTGGGCGGTATAAATCCTGATGGGGACATGCGCCGCCCATCCCGCCACGCGCCCTATAATGCTGGCAATAGGTGTGTGGACATGAATGATGTCAAAGCGGTTTTTTTTGAGATAGCGATAGAGGCGCATGGTGGAGCGGGTGTGACTGAGGACATTCATACTGCGGGCGATGGGCATCGAAACGAGGCGCAGTCCCTCCCTTCTCAATTCCTGGAAATAGGGTCCCTCACTGCAGGCGGCGGTCACATCAAAGCCTTCGTTTGTGAGGAAATTAATTAAGGGACGCAGGAAGTGCTTCACGGTAAAATCCACGGCGCAGAGCTGCAGGACACGGAGCGTCATGGTCATAACTCCTCACCCGCACATTGATATAATGTTTATGCCAAAATTTGTTGCGTTCAATCAAGAAGATTGGCAGAAGGTTATCATATTTTTATTGCACGGCAAGTCGAAACCGGCAAGAGAATGGCCTCATTGACAATATTATTTCACGGAGATTAATTATCACCAATCCCAAAATGGAGAGGAAATATGGTAGATGTGGAGAAGACATGTGCGGCGCTGGAGAGAAACAAAATAGC
>JAPLSR010000099.1 GCA_026398545.1 Candidatus Sumerlaeota bacterium
GCGTTCATATAATATTCGCGGTCGGCGACAAATACCCTGTTCGCTGAGGCGGAGGCAACGGGCCAGCTATCCGCCGGACTGTAATATCGGTTGGAGTTGCGCCGGTAACGCCACTTCAGGGCGCCATTCGACCTGTTCACAGCGTAGAAATATGAATTCCAGTCGCCAAAGAAAACGGCGTCGCCAAGCACACACGGCTTGGATTCTATTGAATAAGACGCAAACTTCCAGTTCTCCGCGCCGGTTGCCGCATTCAGGGAATAAAGGTATGAATCAGTGGCGGCATTCCCGATAGAGCCTATATATACGTTGGAATCCGCAATAGTCGGGGAAGAATAAACAGGACCTCTGCATATTTTCGTCCATTTACTCACGCCTGTCTCCGCATCAAGACAATACACATTGCCATCACCGCACCCGAAGATGACGCGCCCATCCGCCACCGCAGGAGATGAGACAATATCCGAGGGCAGGTTGACCTTCCAGACCTCCGAGCCGTTAGAGGCGCTGAGACAGCGGAATGTCCCGCCATTTGCCCCCACATACACCTTGCCATTTGAAACGGCGGGCATCCCGAGACTGCTCGCTCCGAGGTCGACAATCCATTTTGCCTTCGGGAAATCATCCCACGCCCAGAAAGGCGCCATCTTGAAATACTCATTGCTATCGCTCACGGTGAAGCGAACGCGCACCCAGTGGCGTCCATGAATGGCGCCTGAAAGGTTAATGTTTGCTGTATAGGGTCCAATGCCGGAGCCGCTCATGGGACGCCAGTTTGCGTCGCCATCCATCTCAACATCCACATTCGCCACCGTGCCCGACACGCCAGAGATTGAGGCTATTGCCGCAAATGACGTTGACGTCAGGATAGAGTCTTTCACCGGTGAGGAGACGCTGATGACAGGATATGTCGGCGCTGAGGGGATGGTCATATTGTTGACGATGCCGCCGGCGGCAGTCGGTTCACCATATATCTTTTTGGCGATGTGGATTTTATTATCGGTAAAAGTGACAAGGTTATATCCACGTTTGCCCGCGGCGGCATCATAGGTGCTTCCGCCCTGCACAATGCGCAAGGATTCAAAAGTTGACTGGTTAAAGGAGTGGCCATGGCCATAAAAGATGATAACGGCATTATATGGACGCAGGATTTCGAGGAGGCGGGACGTATCGTATGGCTTGGGGTCTGAGGCGCCATTAATTGGGTGGTGAAAATAGAGAAAGATGGCTGTATTGGGGGCGAGCGTGGCAAGGTCATTCGCAAGCCAGTCCAGCTCCTCGCGGGCAAATGCAGCGCGCGGGCTCTGTATGATGGATGAATTCAGACCGACAAAGTGAAACTTTGTCTCGCGGTCTGTGTAATCAAAGGAATAATAAGGGGCGCCGTGGCGCGCACGAATCTTCTCACGGCAGGAACTCCATGTTGAGTCATGATTGCCAGTGGTTATATAGACGGGAAAGGGCATATTTGAAAAGATGTTAGAAAAGGTATTCCAGTATTCCTGACCGTATTCGGTAAAGTCGCCGGTATGGATGGCGAAGGATGGCGGCGGGGCGTAAAAATTGTAACTTGCCATTCTGACCCTGCCCAGTGTCTTCAACTCATTTGCCACAAGTGTGGCGTCCGACGTCCCCATGGCATAACCCACATGGGAATCGGACATATGGACAAAGGAGAAGATGGAGAGACAGCGCATCGCATCAGCCACAACGCCTGTTCCTGTGGTGAACTCATCAGAGAGGGTAACTTTTGCTACCCCGTCAAAATAATACGCACCGCCAAGGATGAACCACCCCGAGGATGTGCGCTGCTGATTGATAACAAGGCTTTCTATGCCGTCCCTGTGAGTGATGTCATAGTGGGCGTTCGTGGCGTAGGAGGTATTCTTGTTAATGCGGAAATCCACACGATACCAGCCCGGCGGGAGGGCAAATTCCCATGAGACCTTTTCCGTGCCGCTACCTTTTGCGTGCAGAAGTTTGTCGGGTCCATAACAGTTCGTTGTATCTATGGTCCATCCGGCATCGGAATGGCATCCCGGGTCGCTATTGTCCACAATGACCTCAAGGGCGTGAGAGAGGGGAGTAATAAGGGAAAAAAGAGATAACACCAGGGTCAAAATGACAGCATATCGCATTTCTCAACTCCTTTGGAAGAAGATTTTATAAAAAAAAGGGGACCTTGCAGTCCCCTACGAATGGATTAGAAAAATAGAGGCAATCAGTCCGTCTTAGTCGGACATGTCCGACTCTGTCGGACACGTCTGACCTTGTCGGACACGTCTGCCCCTGTTGGACTTGATTTTTAATCCGTATCACCCTTTGTTGCTGGTTCCTCCGTTGGTGCGGGTGACATGGGTCCCATCATCCCACGGCGCATGGCGCCCGGTTTTCCCTGTTTTCCCATCATACCGGGCTTTTCAGCCTTTTCAGCCATCCCTGGCATCATTCCGGGACCTGCCATCCCCTTGCCTCCCATCATGGGACACATGCCAACACCGGGTTTTTCCTCCTGCTTTTTCGTCTCAGCCCATTTTTCAGCCATATCGCGCGCCTTTTCCCTCTGTTCGGGCGTGAGAATCTTCCTGGCGGCGAGCATGTTGCCGGTGTTGATTTTGGCGATTTCCGTCTTAGACTTTCCAATCTCATCAATCAGGTTCATCACCTTGTCCGCATCGGGTTCATCCTTCTTCGTCTCCGCACGGAGCTTGAGTTCAAGTTTTTTGATATTTGCATCGAGGTCAATCTTCTTCTCCGCGGATTCAAAGCGGATTTTCTCCAGCGCTGCATTCTGGTCTGCTGTCAAGTTAAGTTCCTTCGCCGCCTTTTTATCAAACAGAAAGTGGCCATATTCCGCGGCATAAAGTGACATTGCAAGACCCACA
>JAPLSR010000075.1 GCA_026398545.1 Candidatus Sumerlaeota bacterium
CATCCCCCCGCTCATCTCATGAGGGTATTGACGGGCGCGGCGGGCGGCATCGGGGATGCGAACCCCTTCCAGAAGGGAAACCGCCCCCTCCCATGCCTCCCCACTTGAAAGCCCCCTGTGAAGCCGCAATGTCTCAGCCACCTGCTCGCCAATGGTGAAGACCGGATTCAAGGAGGTCATCGGTTCCTGGAAAATCATGGAAATTTTGTTGCCACGGACCCGCCGCATCTCTTTCTCCGAGGCGGTAATGAGGTCTTTACCCTTGAAAAGGATTGCGCCGGAGACAATCTTCCCCGCAGGACGCGGCACTAAGCGCAAGATGGAAAGGGCTGTCACACTCTTCCCGCTACCGGACTCCCCCACTAATCCAAGAGTGCCTTTACAGGGAATGGTAAGTGAGACCCCATCCACAGCGCGCACCACACCCGCACCCGTGAAAAAAAAGGTCCGGAGGTCATTTATCTCAAGCACGTTATGACTGGAATTTTGCATGGTGCGAATGGCGAATTAAGAATAGCGAATTACGAAAAATTCTCAAAAAGTAATAAAACATATCTTTAAATGAATACTGCATCAAACATTTTTTCTCAGTAGAATGGCGTAATAATGCGGACGACGGAAGGTGAGATTGAACAATCTATCAAGAAACCTCCAGATGCCGTATGGGAAATGGCGGAGCCGGTAAGGGAGATTCAGGAGGTTCATCGCCTTACTGTGGAAAAACATCTCCTTTTCTACCGCCACCGGCAGCCCCGCAAGGAGGAAGCGGATGGCTTGCTCGTCAAATGAATGCAGGTGGGCATTGGCGGGGGTCAGGCAATTGCAATGGATGCAGAGATGCTGGATAATCTTTTCCCTGTACGGCACACTGATGACGATGACTCCCGCCGGTTTCAGGACGCGCACCGCCTCTGCAATAGCATCCGCCGGCTTGCCAAGATGCTCCAGGACTTCAGAAAAGATAATAACATCAAGCGAGGCGTTACGGAAGGGGATGGCATAGGCATCGCCTGCGACAAGGCGGCAGCCCTTAGCCGTATCCTCAACAAGGCGTTCTTTGATTTTCCGCAGGTTCAGGAGGGCGAGGTCAAGACCGATGGGGCAGGCTCCCGCCCGCGAAAATTCCACCAACTGCCTCCCCCCGCCTGAGCCAATGTCTAAAATCAATGAACCGGTGTGGAGATATTTTTTTTTAAGGACATGCCGTATGAACTCCGCCCTCCGCCGCTCAATCTGACCGGCATGTGTATCCCGGGCAGGCTGATAGTCATAAGTCTCGGCGTCACGGCGATAATGCTCAATATAATCCTTATAATCCACTTTTCAAATCCGGAACAGGTGTCCAAATAAATCTCGGTGAACTTTGTGGCATGAAGCCGGGAGGGGGTCAAGTTGAATCACATTTTTCCTCGCTATTCTGTCGCCGACGCTGCCTACTCCGCCGAAGCGGCTGCGAAGGCTGGGCCATAGCTTTGGCGACGGAGCGCGGCGGGGAACCGGGGAGCGGCTCGGAGGAGACGTCAAAAAGCAGCCGGTCTTCTTCAGGTGATATTTCACAGGACGTGGCGGGAAGTCTGCGGCATGGAAATTCCCCTTTCAGCCGGAGTTTTGTCTTTGAGAGGGCGTTTTTCATAATGGAGAATGTGCCAATTTCAGAGAATTACTTAGAGTCACTAACAAAATGAAAATCATTTCACCACAGAGGACACGGAGAATTCTTTAATATTTCAAGAAGAAACTCTGTGCTCTCAGTGACTCTGTGGTGAATCTGTATATTTAATTCTTTTCTCTAATATCCCTTACGGATGACATCATTCAGGAGCTCAGACGTAATAGAGGCGATTCGTTTCTGTGCTGCCCAGGCAAGGGTGTTATGACAGAGACGGTTGACCTCCCGCGGGACGCCTCCTGTATGCTCATGAATCCTCGCAAAGGTCTCTTTAGTGAAGAGGTCGCCCCGCCCGCCCGCCATAAGGCATCGGAACTTCACATATTGCTCAACCTCGGAGGCGAAAAGCGGGCGCAGATTCGCGCGGATGAATGTCCTTGAGAGTATTGCCTTGAATCTGGGGTCGCCAAGCTTTTCAAGAATGGACTCCTCTCCAAAAAGGAGAATCGTCACCAGCTTCACCCGCGCAGTCTCGATATTGCTCAGGGTTCGCAGTAGATGAAGCGTGTCTCCGCTGAGGAAATGCACCTCGTCAATCAGGATGACCGGTTTAACCCCATCTTTACGGAGTTGATAAATCCTTTCCTGCACGGCATTCATGAGGGCATGAATTGTGAGGCGCGGGGAGAGGTCTCCAATCTCCAGTTCCTGAGCCAGTTCCCGAAGCAGTGCGCTACGCGAGAAACGCGGGTAGGCAAGGATGAGTGCGGGACAGTATCTTGATTTGTCCAGTTCCTGAAGGAGAATCTGGGTGAGAAGCGTTTTGCCGGTGCCGCTCTGTGCGGAGATGAGTCCAAGCGCAATATTATCCTCTATGCACTTTTTCATCTTGAGATAGGCATCCTCGTGAGCCTCTGTGCGGAAGAAGAACTCCGGATTGACATTATCCAGAAAGGGATTCTCCCGCAGATGGAAAAAGGCGACAGGGTCGGAGGATTCCGGCGTGAACTCCGCCTGCGTTGGTCCTGCTTCCGGTCTGTCAACCAGTTCAATGACATTCACTTCCATTGTTTTTCTCCTCGCTCCGTCGCCAAAGCTGTAGCCCAGCCTTCGCAGCCGCTTCGGCGGAGTAGGCAGCGTCGGCGACTATGTCATCTCCATAGATGACTGAACATTCTGACAACCCCTCACACCCCTGCCCCTGCCATTGTCCTCCTCACCGCGCCCATCAGGTCCTGGAAGGATGACTCCTTGCGCATATTAATAAACACTTTATCATTCAGGATGGTTTCGGTGATTCTCTTGATGGAGAGCGCGGCAGAGGAATCGGGGAAGGAGAGCAGGAGCGGCTTGCGCAACTGGTTTGCCGCCCTGACATATTCATCTGACTCAATATATCCCAGGTCGCCGAGGGAATAATCCAGATATTTTTCCGTTGTTGTATTGATACGGTTAAAGACGTTCTTGCTATGATACATATTCCCGACCTCGTTTGTGACGAGACCTATTTTGGCATTAGGCTCCATGCTGAGGAGGATTTTAATGATGGAATAGGCATCCGCCGCGGCTACCACATTTGGCGTGGTGATGACGATGATTTCATCCGCGAAGGAGGCGAACCGGAGGACGTTTTCCGAAATTCCGGCGCCCGTGTCCACAAGGAGATATTCAACGGTGCGCTCCAGCTTGTCCAGCTGCCGAAGCAGGGTGCGGCGCTCCTCCTCCCGCAGATTTGCCAGCTCGCGGATACCCTGTCCGCCGGAGAGAATCTGGATGCCCAGCGGTCCTGTGGCGATGACATCCTCTAAGGCAAAACCGTCCTGGATTAAATGGGAAAGGTTGAACTGTGGTTTGACGCCCATGAGGATATGGACATTGGCGAGTCCGAGGTCGGCGTCAAAGATTGCCACCTTTTTTCTCTTGCGGGCAAGTGCGACGGCGAGGTTCACCACCAGCGTGGTTTTTCCAACGCCCCCCTTCCCGCTGGTGACGGCGATGACGCGGGCATAGCTTTCGGGGCGCGCCGGCGCGCTTTTTTCACCGCCCTTTTTAAGAAGGCTTTTCAGCTCACGTTTCACCTCATCCACTGCAAAACCGCGCTTCTGGATGAGGTCTTTAATGCGAATCAGGATATCAATCTGGTCTTCATTGAATTCATTGTGGTCGGGTTCAAGGCGGGTGAATGAGAGAAATTCGCGGAAGGTTGTTTCGTAAAAACGGACTTCACTTTCTTCAAGCCCTGTCTTCTCCACAACCTGCTTGACAGAAAACCTGCGGACAACCACGGCAACCACCTCCTCGAGAGCGGTAAGAGCGTTACAACAGGAACGGACAACGGGAAAGCTTGCAGGGTCTTTTATTTAATTTTCGGCAATAAATATTCTTACATGCCGATTCATGTCAATAACAAAAATATATCTCATTGCGGGAAATAATTTACCACCAGGGCACGAAGGGCGTTTCCTTTTAATCTTTGTGTTCGCGCTCCATCGCCAGAGCTATATAGCGTCGGCGACCTGAGGTGGATTGAGGTTTTGTGGTAAAAAAAATCCCGCAAACCCCATTAAAGAAAGAATTTGCGGGATATATAAATGGTGCCGAAGCCGGGACTTGAACCCGGACAGGGTTTCCCCCACTGGACCCTGAACCCAGCGCGTCTGCCAATTCCGCCACTTCGGCACGATTTTTTCTGATTAAAAAAACCGTCTATCAAATAACCAATCTTTTGCATACCCCGCCACTTGTAAGCGTATCAAGAGTTTTTTCACTTTTTCATTGCCCCCAACCCTTTGAAGACATTATGTAATAACTGCGTGTTTTATGCAATGTGAAAGGATAACCCAATGCTCCGTTCCTTCATTGCGTTGGAACTGTCGGACGATGTGCGCAAGAATCTGGAAGGGCTTATCGTGGACCTGAAAAAGGGCGTTCAGTTCACTCCCGCCGCCCCTTCCTGGGCGAGGGCTGAAGGCATCCATCTCACCCTCAAGTTTCTGGGAAATATTGAGGAGACGATGGTGGAAAGGATTTCGGATGTGTTAAAGCGGGCTGCAATCGGAACGAAGCCGTTTCTCTTGAAGGTGCGCAACCTGGGTGTCTTTCCGAGCGCCCGACAGCCGCACATCCTCTGGGTAGGCGTTAAAGCTGGTGATGAGGAATCCTGCGCCCTTCAGGCAAAGATTGAAGAGGGGCTTTTGCCATTGGGATTTGAGAGGGAAATTCGTCCTTTTCACCCGCATCTCACACTGGCAAGGATTAAGAGTCTGCGCGGAACTGCCGCCATGATGAAGATTGTGGAGATTCACAAATCCCGTTTTGTGGGTGAGTGCATGATTGACCGTGTCATCCTGTTCAGGAGTGAGCTCCATCCTGATGGGGCGCGGTACACAAAACTCTTCGAGGCGCCCTTCGGGAGCGCCGCATCCTGAAAGGGAACATCAGTAAGCCGGAATCATTCATAGAGGCATTCAAGATGGTTTATGCAACGGATGTTTTTTATCTTCTCGCCGCCCCATTTTTTCTCCCTCCATATCTTTACAAGATAATCTTCAGGAAGAAATATCGCGAGAGCACAAGGGGGATGCTTGGGGTGGGGCTTGCCTCAAAGCCATGGCCTCATGATGCCCCGGGGCGGCGGCTCTGGCTGCATGCCGTCTCTGTGGGCGAGGTGGTGGCGGGCAAGGCGGTTCTTGCAGAATGGATAAAGATAGAGCCGGATACCCGCATTGTGGTCTCCACGGTCACGGAGACCGGTCAGAAAAAGGCGCGGGAGATGCTGAAAGAGGCGCGGGAGTTCATTTATTACCCCATCGATTTTTCGCCGGTGGTGAACCGTTTTCTCGCCTATTTTGACCCGAAGGTTTACATCTTCATGGAGACGGAGATATGGCCTAATTTTCTGCGCTCGGCTGGCGCGCGCGGAGTGAAAATATTCCTCGCCAACGGCAAACTATCAGAGCGCTCCTTTGCGCACTGGAGTAAGGTAAGGAGCCTTTTCAGAGGCACATTTGATGCCATCACCGCCGCATGCGTCCAGACGGAACGGGACAGGGAGAAATTCACCGCCCTCCTCGGACGCCCGGAGTGCATCTCTGTCACGGGGAACTGCAAATTCGACTCTTCCGGTTCCCCCATCACGGAAAAGGAACGGGCTGAACTTCTTGCGCGCCTGAAATTACCCCATAATGCGCCTGTCATTGTTGTGGGAAGCACACATTCAGGCGAGGAGGATATCATCCTGAACGCATGGGAGGTGGTGCGGCGGGAGAACCCGGATGTCAGACTTATCATTGCGCCCCGACATCCGGAACGCTTTGAGGGCGTGGCGCGTCAGCTTGCGGAGCGGGGAATCCGCTTCTCGCGATTCACCGAGCCAGTTGTGGAAAACCCTGAGGTCATCCTTGTGGACACTATCGGTGCGCTCGCCGGACTCTACGGATTGGGACAATTCGCCATTGTGGGGGGAAGCTTTGTCCCCGTCGGCGGACACAACCTCCTTGAAGCAGCCGTGCACAGCATACCGGTGCTTTATGGTCCCCACATGCATAAACAGCCGGAGATTCTGAAAATCTTTCAGGAGGGCGGAGGGGGAATCCAGGTGTCCGCAAAAGACCTCGCTTCCCAGATGGGACGCCTTCTCAGTGACGAGGACGAGCGGCGGCGTCTCGGGGAAACCGCCGCCCTGACGGCGCGTAAAAATTGTGGCAGCGCCGGACGCACTGTGGAATTCATCAGAAAATTTTTATAAGTATACTTTTAATTTTGACATGATATACAAGATTAACATGATTATAACTCTTGTAAATCCTGTTAAATTTTTAACCTCTCTGGTTTGGAGATTCTGAGCTATGAGAATCGCTATTTTATATTCCAATACCGGATTCGCCCAACACATCCGGTATGTGTTCACCTGGATGGCAGAAACTCTGGGAATTGAGTCCTGCCAATTCCTGAGCTATGCGAGCCTGCCTGAAGGCGCGCCTGATGCGGATGTGCTTGTCTCCTATGGTCCTGAGCGACCCGCCGCATGTCCCACAAACATTCACATCAGTGAATCGGGTCTCTTCTGGGCGCACTATATGAAACCTCAATCCCTGCCCTGCCTCCCCCTCGAACACTGGAACGAACTTCCTATCCTGTATGGCAAGAAACCTGAACCGGGCGACTGGGTGATGGAATCCGCCTCAGGCGGAAACGTCTCAATCACATCCCATATCGACCTTATCGCCGGCATCTTTTTCCTCCTGACCCGTTATGAGGAATTGCTCATCACGGAACGCGACAGATATAAGAGATTTCCCGCGGAGATGTCCCTTCTCACCCATGCACACCTCCTTGAGCGCCCGCTGTCGGATGAGTATGCAGACCTGTTTGCCTCGTGGCTCAAACGCCTCCTGCCTGAGTTTCATCCACGTGAGCCCTGGGGCGGACGCCCGTTCGCCCTGTATGTAACCCATGATGTGGATGCGCCGTGGAAATACACATGGCGGGGACTTCCATCCGCAAAGGGGAATCTGGGGCGCGCTATTTCCTGCCTCCTTGGAATCTCTCAAGACCCATATTGGACATTTCCCGAACTCTTAAAACTGGACCGGCAATTCGGTGTGCGGGCAGATTACTTTTTCATGAGCGGCGGCTCTCATCCCCTTGACCGGGGCTATGCCATCGGGAGCGCCCCCATCCGCCGCCTGCTCCGGGAACTCCGGGAAAATGGTTGCGGCATTGGCACCCATTTCAGCCTCTCCGCCCATCTCTCACTTTTCCGTGGGAAGAAAGCCCTCTCAGCCAGCGGAGCGTTTGCGCGGGAGCTGGCGCATTTCATCTCTGTTACGCGAAACGTCCCCATCGGGAGCCGACAGCATTATCTTGGCATTCGCGTGCCTGATACATGGAGGCAGTTAGAGGCGCTTGCCATTTCATTTGACACCACACTCGGCTTTGCGGAGTCTCCGGGGTTCCGGTGCGGGACATGCCGCCCATTCCATTGTTTTGACGCCGAAAGGGGAAAACCTCTCTCTCTTGTGGAAATTCCTCTCACCGTCATGGACAGCACATTCATTCACTATCTCAGGACAAATCCGGAGGAGGCGCTTGAACGGATGCAGGCGTTACTCGCTCAGGTGGAACGGCACAGGGGCGTATTCTGCCTCCTCTGGCATCCATATATCCTGAGCGGCGAGGACTATCCCGGCTGGAAGGATGTCTATCGGAGATTTCTTGAAATGGCAGCGGAGAAAAATCCCCTTGCGGAAAATCCAATGGAGAGTTTAATAGGCGGGACGCAGACAAAACAGGTCAAATAGTTCGGGGATAATGGCGGTTAGAGATTAAACGGCATTGCGCCTGATTATTCTTCCTCCTCGTCTTCCTCCTCTTCCCTCTCCGGCTCGTCCTTTTTTTCCTGTTC
Organism: Candidatus Sumerlaeota bacterium; assembly: GCA_026398545.1. Classification (GTDB taxonomy): domain Bacteria; phylum Sumerlaeota; class Sumerlaeia; order MWCT01; family MWCT01; genus JAPLSR01. Next base: position 8,016 of record JAPLSR010000075.1, read on the forward strand.
CAGAGAGGCAATGACCTCAAAGGCGGTCTGGCGGTCCGATTCAAGGACATAAATATCCGCATATCCTTTGGCTGGCACAAAGATGTCATCATATGCGCCACACACATAAGGCATCTCAAGGCAATCAATGCCAGCCTCTTTCAGCGCCTTCCTGACAAAGGTGAGTTCAACAAGGTCTTTTGCGGTGCAGAGCTTTACCGTTTTTTCATTGCGCCGATTTTCGTCCATGTCTCCCTTTCCTTCTTTTCAAGACTCTTAAGGGAAAAAAGACCTGAGGGGGCGGTCTTGTAAAGGGTTATTTTTGAGTATTGACGCCGTTCAGCCATAAGTGTAACATTTCTTATTATAGTCGGGTGAAAACGGGAAGGTGAAAAGTCCGTGAAACTCTTGAGTGACCTTCTGGAGAAGGGCGCCATACTATGTCCTCTTGACGAGGTGGAGAAATGGGCGGCGATTGAGAGGTGTGTGCGGACGCTGCCGCAGGTGGCTTCGAAAGTGGTCAGTTATGATGATGCCATGACCGCCATAAGGCAACGCGAGGCGCAGGAGCAATCCACCATGCTTGGTAATGGCGTTGCCATCCCGCATGGCATCCTGCCCGACCCGGCGCCGCTTGTGGGCGCGCTCGGTGTGTCGCATACAGGGGTCACATATGATGTGGGTGGGAAAAAGGCAACCCTGCTCTTTATCATCCTCGGTTCCCGTTCTGTTCGGAAAGATTATCTTGGAGTTCTGGCGCAGATTGCGCGGCTCTTCAGGAGCAAAGACCTCCGTGGGAAGGTCATACAGGCAAAGACCCCCGAAGAGGCGCTGGCGATTATCCGCGAGGCGGAGAAATAATATTCACCCCCACTGCTGGATAAAATCAAAAGTATGACTCCGGGTAAAATTAAGTGATTTTTACAGCGCATCACTTTGAGAATGAATAATGGATATTTGCGTTCCTTATGGTCAGGAAGAAATTATGGCAAGGGTGACGGATAACCGCATAGCCGGCATTATCCATCCCAATCCGGTGGAATGCGGGGATGAAGGGGAGACGCTTCGCTCCGCCCTCGCTCATCCTCAGGACAGTCCAACATTTTCAGAATTCCTGGCGGGAAAGGGCAAAACGCTCTTCATCGTGAATGACGGCACCCGCCCCACGCCCACATCCAAAGTACTGAACATCATCTGGGATGACATCAGAGACGGGAATTGCGACTTCATCATCGCCACGGGCGCGCACCGGGCGCCCACGGAGGAGGAGTTCCGGTTCATTTTTGGAAAATACCTTGAGCCTCTCCGCCGGAAGAATCGGATTTTCGTCCATGACGCAAAAAAGGCGGACGAGATGGAGTTCATCGGGACATCCTCGAACGGGACGGAGATGCGGGTGAACAAACGGGCGCTGGAGGCGGAGCGCATTGTAATCATCGGCTCCGTTGAACCGCACTACTTTGCGGGATACACCGGCGGGCGGAAGTCCTTCCTGCCGGGTCTCGCCTCCTATGAGACCATCACCATGAACCACAAATACGCGCTGCGTCCCGAGGCGAAAGCCCTGGCGCTGAAAGGCAATCCGGTGCACGAGGACATGATTGACGCGCTCAAAACTCTTAAGGACAAAAAGATATTTTCCATTCAGACCGTGCTGGACAGCGAGCGGAGGATTTACGCCGCCACCGCGGGGAACATCATAACCTCGATGGATGCGGCTGTGGAGGCGGCAAATCGTGTGTTCGTGGTGGACATCCCCCGCAAGGAGGATATCGTGGTCACCGTTGCGCCTTATCCGATGGATGTGGATCTATACCAGTCCCAAAAGGCTTTGGATAATGGAAAACTGGCGTTGAGGGAGGGCGGGATACTGATTCTGGTTTCCAAGTGCCGCACGGGAATCGGTGATGACGCCTTCTATCAATTGCTTTCCTCATGCGCCTCGCCGCGGGAGGTGATGGCGAAGATCGAGGGCGAGTATAAACTCGGCTGGCACAAGGCGGCAAAGATGGCGGAGATAGGGCTCTGGGCTGAGGTCTGGGCGGTGACCGACCTCGCGCCTGATGTCCTTCAGAAAATCTTCATCCGCCCCTTTTCAAGTCTTCAGGGCGCCCTCGACGCCGCCCTTGAGTCAAAAGGCACTGGCGCGCGGGCGCTGTTTCTCATGGATGGCAGCCTCACGGTGCCAAATATAACATAGAAACTGACTAATAGGTAACGGATGGATAAAGCAATCTTCTTTATATGATAAGTATAGCCAATGTGTGCATTCATGGGGGTTGTTATGAAGATTATTGAAAAACGGGCGGGGACGGAAAGCATCAGCGCTATACGGGAGATTGTGGGCGCAGAGCATGTCAGGACTTCTAAAGCCGACTTGTATGTGTATGGGTTTGATGCCGGCATGCACCGAAGTATCCCGGATGCCGTGGTCCGACCCGAAACGCCGGAACAGATTTCCCGGATTGTAAAACTTGCCAATGAGCACGATTTCGCCATCGTCCCGCGCGGGGCGGGCACGGCGCTTTGCGGTCACAGCATCCCCATTGCGGGCGGCATTGTCCTCGACCTCCAGGGCATGAACAGAATTAAAGAGATTAATCCCGGCGATCTGCTCTGCGTAGTTGAGCCGGGTGTCATATGCGATAACCTGAACGAGGCGCTGAAAAATTACCGCTTCTTTATCCCCGGTCCGGCAAGCAGCGAGGCGGCGACCATCGGGGGCATGGTGGCGACCAATGCCTCCGGCGACAAGGCGCTCAAATACGGTGCCACGCGGGATTATGTCCTCGGTATGCAGGTCGTCATGCCCACGGGCGAAATCGTCCGTTACGGCACCCGAACGCTGAAAAATGCCAGTGGCTACCAGATGGAAAAACTCCTTGTGGGCATGGAAGGCACGCTGGGAATCATCACTGAAATCACGCTGAAACTTGCCCCGCTTCCCGAAAAAACGGCGGTCTGCACGGCGGCGTTCCGTGAACTGGTGGAAGCCGGCCAGACCGTGGCGGATATCATCGCCGTGCCGATATTTCCGGCGCAACTGGAACTCATGAGCGACATCTGCGTCAAGGCGGTGAACAAAGCCACGGGGCTGGGATTGCCGGAGTGCGGCGGCTTTCTCCTGATCGCCTGCGACGGGCATCCCGAGGCGGTAAAGGATGAAATCAGGAAGGTGCGGGAAATCTGCGAGAAAAACGGCGCCTTCTTCATGGATTACACCGAAGACCCTGAGCGCATCGAGGATTTGTGGAAGGGGCGCAAACAGATGCTTGCCTCGCTTTCCATTCTGAAGCCGGAATTTGCCACGATCATGCTGGCGGACGACATGGCTGTGCCAATCTCAAAAGTCCC
>JAPLSR010000086.1 GCA_026398545.1 Candidatus Sumerlaeota bacterium
AGGGAATTCTCATGGGATTCACATTCGCAGAAAAGATACTGGCGCAAAAATCAGGACGAAGCGGTGTCCGCGCGGGCGAGATTGTCATTGCTGAACCGGATATCATCATGTCCCATGATAATTCCTCTGCCATTGCAAAAACATTTGCTGAAATCGGCGTATCAGAGGTCTGGAATCCGGATAAAATCGTCATCATCCTTGACCATGTTGTCCCTGCGGCATCGGAAAAGCACGCCCAGAATCACAAAACGGTTCGGGAATTTGTTATCGCACAGGGCATCAAAAACTTTTATGACATCAATCACGGCATCTGTCATCAGGTCCTTCCTGAAAAGGGACATGCTGTGCCGGGTCGCCTTATATTGGGCTCCGATTCGCACACCACCACATACGGCGCATTCGGTTGTTTTGCCGCAGGCATCGGTCGGACCGAGACTGCCGCCATCTGGGCAACGGGGAAACTATGGCTCCTCTGCCCACAAACATATAAAATCCTGATTAAAGGCAAATTCCCTGAGGGTGTTTTTGCCAAGGATGTAATCCTTTACATCACAGGAAAATCGGGCGCGGATGGCGCTGATTACCGATGTGTCGAATTCACCGGCATGGCAGTAGCTGACATGAGTATTGATGACCGGATGCTACTCTGCAACATGGCGGCTGAGATGGGCGCCAAGGCGGGCGTCTGTATGGTGGACGACACGACAAGGGCATGGCTGATGGGGCATGGCGTCACGGAATATGAGGCGGTATATTCCGATGCGGATGCAGACTATGAAAATGTCCTTGAATTTGACATCTCATCCATTGAACCGCAGGTGGCGTGTCCCCACACGGTGGACAATGTGAAACCCGTGAGTGAAGTGGAGGGGGTGCGCATTCAGCAATGCCTTCTGGGGACATGCACGAACGGGCGTGTCTCAGACCTCCGCCTCGCCGCGGGAATTCTCAAAGGGAAAAAGATTGCTCAAGGTGTCAGGCTGATAGTCCTCCCCGCCTCAAAAGAGATTTATCAGGAGGCAATGAGGGAGGGGATTCTGGAAACCCTTTCGGAGGCGGGGGCGGTGATTTGCAACCCTGGATGCGGTCCATGCCTGGGGGCGCATCAGGGGGTGCTGGCGCCTGGCGAGGTCTGTCTTTCCACTGCAAACCGGAATTTCAAGGGACGGATGGGCTGCCCCAATTCTGAGATTTATCTTGCCTCACCGGCGACCGTTGCAGCCTCCGCCATTGAGGGCGCTATCGCTGACCCGCGTAAATATATGTGAAAAACCGCATCTTCCTGAGCGAGGGGTATCTTAATGAGGGACGTGATAACAGGCAGGGTCTGGAAGTTCGGGGATGACGTCAATACCGACGTGATATTTCCGGGCAAATACACCTATACCATCACTGACCCGGCAGAGATGGCAAGGCACGCCATGGAGGATGCAGATTCCTCATTTGCGGGTCATGTGCAAAAGGATGATATCATTGTCGCTGGAAGGAATTATGGATGCGGCTCCTCACGTGAGCAGGCGGCGCTCTGCCTCAAGGCAGTCGGTGTGGGCGCTGTGATTGCCAAATCATGTGACCGCCTATATTTTCGCAATGCCCACAATCTCGGTCTTCCGATTGTCATCTGTCCGGAGGTGGTTGGCAAAGTGGCGCCCGGTGATATGCTCAGCATCAGTTTCAGTCTTGGCAAGTTGACCCACAAAGGTCAGGAATACTGCTTCCCTCCCCTTCCGGAAGAGGTGGCAGGGATTCTGGATGCGGGCGGATTGGTTCCTTATGTCAAGGCAAAGTTTCAAAAGTCTGACCGAATACAAATTTAACTACATAAAAGGGAGTGAGAAGAGATGGATAAGGAAAAGGAACAGAAGAACAAGGCGCTTGAGCTTGCCCTGGCGCAGATTGAACGCGCTTACGGAAAGGGCAGCATTATGAGGTTTGGCGAACGCGCCTCCTGGGAAGATATCATGGTCATCCCGACGGGCGCCCTCTCGCTTGATTATGCCCTTGGCGTATGGGGATACCCACGGGGGCGCGTGATTGAGATATTTGGACCCGAAGCCACGGGCAAAACAACCCTCGCCCTGCAGGCGGTCGCCAATGCCCAGAAAACTGGCGGCGTCGCCGCATATGTGGATGTGGAACACGCCCTCGACCCCAATTATTGCCGCAATCTGGGAGTCAAACTTGATGAACTCCTCATCTCTCAGCCAGATACGGGAGAGCAGGCGCTTGATATTACCGAGACGCTGGTACGTTCAAATGCAGTTGATATTGTGGTGATTGACTCCGTGGCGGCGCTCGTTCCCAAGGCGGAACTTGAGGGCGAGATGGGAGATACACATATTGGACTTCAAGCGCGTCTCATGTCACAGGCGCTCCGCAAGCTCACATCCTCAATCAGCCGTTCCAAGACCTGCGTCATATTCATTAATCAGATACGCGAAAAGATTGGCGTCATGTTCGGTCCGACTGAAACAACACCGGGCGGACGCGCCCTCAAATTTTACGCCTCTGTAAGAGTTGAGGTCAGGCGTGTCAGCACCATCAAGGAACAGGAGACAAGCATCGGGAATGTGGTCAGGGCGCGGGTGGTCAAGAACAAGATTTCCCCACCTTTCAAGGAGGCGATATTTGACATCATTTTCGGCAAGGGAATCAGCCGCGAGGGCGACCTTATCGACCTGGGCGTCGAGCACAGGGTGATAGAAAAGACGGGCGCCTGGTTTTCATATGAGGGAACACGTCTTGGTCAGGGGCGCGAAAATACCCGGCGGTATCTGAAGGATAATCCACAGGTGGCGGAGAAGCTTGAAAATCAGCTCAAGGTGATTCTCACGACCGAAAAACCCGATACCCTGAAAAAGCCGCCCGAAGAAAAAGATGAATGAGCAATTATCCGGTCTCCAGGTCATGTGGTTTGTCCCATCCCACACCGGTCAGGAAATCCATGTCAGGATGTAGCATTGTTTTGCCGGTCAAAAACGGGGGCGTCCTGCTGGAAAAAGTCCTTGCCTCCCTCCGCAACCAGGAGGGCGTTCAAATTGATTCCATTGTGGGCGTTGATTCCGGCTCGGAAGATGACTCAGTCTTCATCCTTCAACGCTATGGAGCCAGAGTCATCCAGATTCCACCGGCTGAGTTCCAACATGGGGCAACACGGAATCTCGGCGCAGAGGGCGTAACATCTGATGTTATCGTGTTTCATAATCAG
>JAPLSR010000484.1 GCA_026398545.1 Candidatus Sumerlaeota bacterium
GAGAGTTTTCATCAAATAGAGGATAGATGATGGCGAATGGTTCAAATATATCCGGCGCGGTGGCAGTGCTTGGCGGCGGCATCACAGGCATCCAGGCGGCGCTCGACCTTGCTTCAATGGGGTTCAGGGTTTATCTCATCGAAGAAAAACCCGCCATCGGCGGCTACATGGCAATGCTGGATAAGACCTTCCCCACCAATGACTGCTCCCTCTGTATTCTCTCCCCCAAGCTTGTGGAGTGCGGGCGTCACAGGGATATTGAGATTTTGACCCTGACGGAGGTGCTTGGGCTTGATGGCAAGGCGGGAAACTTCACTTTGAGGTTGCGGAAAAACCCTCGCTATGTGGATGAGGCGAAATGCACCTCCTGCGGTCTGTGCGTGGAAAAATGCCCCGTCAAAATACCCAACGAATATGAACAGGGTCTCACATTCCGCAAGGCAATCTACAAATATTATCCCCAGGCAATTCCCAATTCTTACGCGGTGGACAAGACAGGCTACCCACCGGATTTCAAGGGTTGTGTGATGTGTCACGCCTGTGAGAAGGTCTGCGGTTCAGGCGCCATCAATCTTGACGCGGAACCGGAGGATGTTTCCTTAGAGGTGGGAGCCGTCATTCTTGCAGACGGCGCAGATGCCTTCAAACCTTATGTGAAAAAGGAGTATGGCTACGGGGCATTTGTCAATGTCGTCACAAGCCTTGAATATGAGCGGATTCTCTCAGCCTCCGGTCCATACGAGGGACATATCTTACGCCCCGGCGATAAAAAAGAGCCGGACAATATCGCCTGGATTCAGTGCGTGGGCTCTCGCGACAAGCAGATTGGAAATAATTATTGCTCCTCAGTCTGCTGCATGTATGCCACCAAGGAGGCAATTATCACAAAGGAACATGCTCACGATGTAGCCACAACCATTTTCTATATTGATATGCGGTCATACGGCAAAGATTTCGACAGGTATGTGGAGCGGGCGGAGGATGTTTATGGCGTGCGCTATGTGCGCTCCAAAATATCGGAAATCGTGGAAGAACCTGATACCCGGAACCTCCTGCTACGCTACGAAGATGACCAGGGAAATCTGAAGGAAGAGGCGTTCGGGATGGTCGTATTGTCCGTCGGGCTGTGTCCTTCCGAAGACAAGAGACGGCAGATGGAATCCCTCGGCATTGCCCTGAATGCCTACGGTTTCTGCCGGACAGATGGAGCCGAACCGGTGAGGACCTCCCGTGAAGGGATTTTTGTCGCAGGCAGCATTGGAGAACCAATGGCGATTCCGGAAGCTGTAATGCAGGCAACAGCTGCTGCGGCGCAGGCGGCGCGGCTTCTCAGTTCCGCCAAAGGCTCGCAGGTGACCGAAAAAACATATCCGGCTGAAAAAGATGTCTCCGGACTCGCCGCGCGCATCGGCGTTTTTATCTGCCATTGCGGCGTCAACATCGCTGGCTATCTGAACATTGATGAACTTGTCCGGCACGCCGCCGCTCTGCCTGATGTCGTCTATGCGGAGCACCTCATGTATGCGTGCGCCCAGGATTCGCAGAAAAAAATCACCGAGCTCATAAGCGAATATCAAATCAACCGCGTGATTATCGCCGCCTGCACGCCGCGCACACATGAGGCGTTATTTCAGGAAACCCTGCGCGAAGCGGGACTGAATCCCTATCTTTTTGAGATGGCTAACATCCGCGAGCAGTGTTCCTGGATTCACATGGAGGCAATGGATGCCGCAACGGAAAAGGCGAAGGACTTGATTGCAATGGCGGTGGCAAAGGCGCGCCTTCTTGAGCCGATACAGACTTCGGAGATTGGCGTCACGCCTGCGGCGCTCATCATCGGAGGCGGCATTGCGGGCATGACATCCGCCCTCGCCCTCGCCGACCAGGGATATAAAACATATCTCATTGAAAAACAGAATCGTCTGGGCGGACGCCTGCACAAAATCCGCTATACCATTGACGGGATGGATATTCCGAAACTTCTCGAGGAATTGTCTTGTAAAATCGCCCGCCATGAGTTGATCGAGGTTTTGACGGAAGCCACGGTGAGTAAAATAGAGGGCTTTGTGGGCAACTTTGTGAGCGAGATTGCCTGTAAAAATGAAACACGAAAAATCTCCCACGGCGCTATCGTTGTTGCCATCGGCGCTGAAGACGCCGCAACGGAGGATTTCCTTTATGGATGCGATAAGCGGGTCATGACTCAACACGAACTGGAGGAACGACTTTCTGGATTATATAAGGGCGAACTGCGTAATGGGGAAACCTTTGTCATGGTCCAGTGCGTTGAATCCCGGAATGACGCCGCGCCATACTGCAGTCGGGTCTGCTGCGCCCATGCAATCAAGAACGCCCTGAAAATCAAGGAGATTAATCCGCGCGCCGAAGTCTATGTGCTTTACCGCGATATCCGCACCTATGGTTTCAGGGAGGAATATTACGAGGCGGCGCGCGACAAAGGCGTGATATTCCTCCGGTATGACAAAGACGCTCCCCCCGCTGTTTCCCCTGATGGAAATACCATAAGAGTCAAGGTGAAGGAGCAGTTCCTCCGCAGGGAAATAGAAATTCCTGCGGATTATGTGGCGCTTTCGCTCGGGATGCGGCCGGCGGTGGGGCGGGAGGAAATCGCCAGGATGCTAAAGGTGCCGCTGAATGAGGACGGTTTTTTCCTCGAGGCGCATGTGAAGCTGCGTCCGGTGGATTTTGCCACCGAGGGGATTTTTCTGGCAGGGACGTGCCATGCGCCGAAATTCTTAAGCGAAACAATCAGCCAGGCGCAGGCGGCGGCGGGTCGGGTCGCCCGGATTCTCGCACACAGCACATACAAGTCCACCGCCGAGATTGCTGTGGTCAATCCCGACCTCTGTTCCGGGTGCGGGGTTTGTGATGAGGTCTGCAGTTATTCCGCCATTGAACTCAAATCCGAAACGGTGGATGGTAATAATCGAATTCGTGCGAGTATCAATGAATCTTTGTGCAAGGGATGTGGATGCTGTGTGGCGTCGTGCCGGAGCGGTGCCATCGACCTGAAGGGCTTCACCAACTGCCAGCTCGAAGCCATGATATCCGCCGCATTGCATGTATCAGAATAGAGAATAAGAAAATGAATCCAAAAGATTTGTTGATAGAAATTCTCAGAAAAAACCATAATGTTGTTAAAATTCGTGGATCTGATATTATAAGGATAAATTCTTCAGCAATATTATATTTAAGATATAATAAAAACGCTGGGATAACAAAAATATATAAGGGTAAATTTTGGTTCGGTATAACAAAAAGTGAATACGAAAAATATTCTAATGAAAACTTGTATATTGTCTGTGTATGTTGTGTAACCAATGAAGAAATTGATTATATTACCTTTCCTAAAGATGTATTTGATGAGATTAAATCTAAAATAGAATTACATGCCGGTCAGTGGAAGTTCACGCTATTTAAGGATTTTGAGGGAAAATATTTTTTAAATCTATCAAATGTGGGAAAATTTTTAGTAGATGATTATGTGAATTGTATTGATTTCTCACCACTATCATTGAAACGAGCACTGACCCCGTTACCCGAAATTATTGCTAAACCAGAAGTGCATATCCATACAAATATTGAAGATAATTTATCACTTATTGAGCAAATACGTATATATTCAAAGGCAAGTGATAAACCAGATAAATTTGAAAAGTCTCTTTTAGCATACTTCAAGTTCTTGGGATTCGAGGCTGAGCGAATTGGTGGTCCTGGTGAGCCTGATATATTAGTAAAAAATCCTTATGTTTTTGTCGTAGATGCAAAAAGCACAAAACTTGATTCTAAAGGAACAATAAATTTCACACGAATTAAAAGGCACAAAATACAAAATAATGCGAGGTATATGATTATAATAAGTGGATGTTTTCAACCCGCCGTGATTAAAGATGCAAAATTGGAAAATGCTTGTCTTTTGAATGTAGATACTCTTGAAAAATTATATAACTTATTTAATGAATCCCTTTTCTCACCCCTTGATATTGAATATATTCTTTCCAAATCAGGCTTAATTACAGATGAAGATCTAACTCCTTTAAGAATTAAAAGAGACAATAAGAAACAATTTTTTCAAAATCTTGAAAAAATAATTATAAATATGGACTTTACACCTAAGTCAGTTGAGGAAATAAAAGGTAGATTAGACTATTATTGCGATATAAACAAATTGATACCTGTATCTGAGAAAGATATTTTGCAAGCGATAGAATTCCTAAATAGAGAATATATAAAAATTATTGATATGACTGGATCGAAGTATTTCCTTAGATATAACAAAGAAATTACCCTATCTATCTTCAGGAGAATCACCCATGAGTAACATAGATTTATTAGAAAAAATATTTTTGGATATTAAGCTATTTGACAAAGAAGATTGGTTTTTTATTGGTCCCAAACTTGTATGCCCAGAGTGTAATAATGAATTTGCTATTTTACGGGATTTCGTTGGTGTTATAACATGTCCTTATTGTGGAGAGTATGTCGAAGGATAATCAATTTTTCAGCCAAACATTCATGAACAATGATTAAACAAAGAAACAATTCACCCAATATCATCATCTGCTCCTGCAATTGTTGTTCGTATACGGGGGCCAACCTGGCTGGCGTGGGACGGCTACAGATGAAACCGTTGTTTCGCGTCATCCGGACAATGTGCTTTGCACCCGAATGCTTGAACAACCGGGTATCAATCCGGAGCAATTTAAATTGCGGTGGGTCTCCGCAATTGAGGATTCTGGAGAATAAGACGGCTCATAAGGAGTGACTCCATGACTGAGGATAAGAAACATGTTTCTGTTTTTATCATGGGAAAGAAATTCTCTGTGCCCGCCGGCTCCACCATTATGAGCGCGCTGGAATATTCAGGCTTCCAGTTGAAGCGGGGGGTGGGCTGCCGCGAGGGCTTCTGCGGCGCATGCGCCACAGTCTATCGCCTTCGTGTTGATTACAAAATCCGCACAGGTCTCGCCTGCCAGACGGTCGTCGTGGATGAGATGCTTGTTGCCCAGATTCCCTTTGTTCCCGCCGGCAAACCCGTCTATGACATAAGGGAGACCGGTCCTGTGATAGGTATTTTCAAGCACGATTGCATCCGCTGTGGACTGTGCGCACTCCGATGCCCCGCCGAGATTGGACAGTTCAACGTGGCAATCCTCGCCCAGCGGCTTTACGGGCGATATCTCGCCCCGCCCTCCAGAGAGCTCGCAGAACGTGTGGAACAGATTCGCAGAGGAGAGTTTGTCGCCGGGATGGCAGATATGAAGGGGATGGATAAGGCGAAATTGAAAAAGATATATTACGAGCGGGATATTGAACCGGGAGAATCGGTGTGAACGCTGTGCCGCAAGTATAAATCATGGGGGAATAATATGTATCCCGATTTCATGCACGAATCGCTGAAGAGGGTTGAGGAGACGCGTCCTGCGCGCCTGAAAATCGCACGGGAAAAGGGGCGCGAGCACATCTTTCCCGCCATGTCCGCCGAGGAACGGGACGAGGTGCTTCACAAGTTCCATCCCGATTACAAAAAAAATGCCAAGAGGGTCATCCGCATAGGACCGAATGCGGGAGAGGAAATCACAACAGAGGTCGCCGATATTCTTGAATCCTGGCCCCGAATCAACCCGGATAACTTTGACTTGTCCAGCCCCGATATTGAAACAGACGTGCTCGTCATCGGCGGCGGCTCCGCCGGATCGTCTGCGGCGCTCCTTGCTGAACAGGAGGGGGCGCGCATCATCCTCATCACCAAGCTGCGGCTCGGCGATTCCAATTCCATCATGGCGCAGGGCGGCATCCAGGCAGCCGTCAATCCCAATGACTCCCCCGTGCGGCACTACCTTGATGTGATGGGCGGGGGGCACTTTGATAACAAGCCTGAGCTTGTTGAGGCGCTGACTATGGATGCCCCAATAGTCATCAACTGGCTCACAGAGCTGGGCGTCATGTTTGACCGCATGCCGGATGGGCGTCTGAGGACGCGCCACGGCGGCGGGACATCCCGAACCCGTATGCTTTCCTGCAAGGATTACACAGGCTCGGGAGTCCTGCGCGTCCTGCGGGATGAGATTGAGTGTCGGGAGCACATCCGCGTGATGGACTTCACGCCCGCCGTGGAACTCCTCATGGACACAGATGGCAGGGTCGCCGGCGCTATTATGCAGAACTTTGAGACGGATGAATATTTCATCGTGCGGGCAAAGGCGGTGGTCCTGGCAACGGGCGGGCTGGGCAGACTGCACATCCAGGGCTTCCCCACCACCAACCACTATGGCGCCACGTGTGATGGCGTTGTGCTCGGTTACCGCGCCGGCGCAAAACTCATCTTCATGGATTCGGTGCAGTATCATCCCACAGGCGCGGTTTATCCGGAGCAGATTCTGGGATTTCTTGTCACAGAAAAGGTGCGCGGGCTTGGCGGACAACCGATAAATAAGAATGGCGAACTCTTCGTCTTTCCGCTTGAGCCTCGCGACGTGGAGGCATCGTCATTTATCCGCGAATGCCTTGAGCGCAAAAACGGCATCCAGACGCCCTCCGGTCAGATGGGCGTCTGGCTCGACTCACCCATCATCGAGGAGCTTGAAGGTTCAGGCACAATCGAGCGTGAGCTCCCTGCCATGGTGAGGCAGTTCAAGCGTTTCGACATCGATATCACAAAAGAGCCGATGCTTGTCTATCCCACGCTACATTTCCAGAATGGCGGGCTGGAAGTAAATGCACACACAGAGACAAACATTCCGGGGCTTTTTGCCGCAGGCGAGGTGCAGGGCGGGACACACGGTCGCAACCGCCTCATGGGGAATTCACAGTTAGAGATTACCGTTTTCGGACGCCGCGCTGGCATGTATGCCGCACAGTATGCCCTCTCATTGAAAAAATCCGGGCGTCTGACACTCGCTCATGTCCGCGCTTACTGCAAGGATGTGAAAAAACTCGGGATTGATAAAAAGCGGGTCTCCCCCATCCTGCTTCCCGATTACATTCCGCCGCATGTGAAGGAGAGACAGTACACCACACATTATCTCGGAACCATCAGGGGATGATGATTTAAGAATTGGAGAATTGCAGAATTTGAGAATTGGAGAATTGGAGAATTGGGAAACCTTGAGTCTATAATAAAAAAAGGGATTTGAATCAAGCGATTGGAGCGTGGGTTTCATGCTGAATATCACGAAAATACGGGATTTCATTGTGAATGAAGAGGGAAAGATACTTCCCCGTCCGGTCAAATGGGCGCAGAGAGGCATTGAGTTTCTTTACCTCTGGTATCGGGAGGTGACGCGGGACTTATGTCTTCAACGAGCCGCCACCCTGACCTACACCACCCTTCTGGCAATTTTCCCCCTCCTTGCCATCATCTCGCTTTTTGTGCCCATCTTTTTCGGCGGCGTGGAAAAGATGGAGGTCTTCCGCAGAAATTCCACGGCGGTCGGAGTTTTCGGCATTGTCGGGCTCATGCTCTCTGCCATGCTCCTCTTCAGCAATGTGGAGAAGGCATTCAACGAAATCTGGCAGGCAAGGCGCCACCGCCGCATTGTCTCCATCTTTTCCCGTTTCACCACCATACTGGTCTGCGTCCCACTGCTCATCGGGGCATCGATTATCCTCACAGCCGAGATGACGCGCCGGTTATTCATTGTGGGCAGACTCATGTCCCTGATTATCCCTTATTTCATAACCTGCATGGCGATGACGCTTGCTTTTTTTATACTGCCCAATACCCGCGTGAAATTCACTTATGCCCTGATTGGCGGTGTATGCGCCGGGGTTTTCTGGGAGATTGCAAAGGTTGGTTTGGGTTATTATGTCCTCAATCCACATCTCACAATCCTCGGCAAATCCCTTGGCACCATCCCCATATTCCTCATCTGGACCTATTTCACGTGGTTAATTGTGTTACTGGGATGCGAGCTTGCCTTTCTCCTTCAGAATTACGCCCGTCTGCGAGTGGAGGCATTCAGAAAAAAGAGTTGCACCATCATGGACTCACGCCTTGTGTTCATGGTCTTCATGGTGATTGCGGATAACTTCCAGCGTGGGAATGGCGGGGCTGATTTCCATCGGCTCCTGAGACGGGTTTCCATCCGGGCGGTGGAGATGGACCATATCCTGCGGGTGCTCCTGAGGGCTGGACTTGTCTCAGAAACCACGGAGGGTCTCTTCATCCCCACGTATCCGCTGGACAAAACAAAACCATCCGAAATTCTTGCCGCCGGATGCCGCCCCGCAGAGCTCCTTTTCAAGGAGAGCAAATCGGATGAAGCCATCATTCATACTATGGAGGATTTGCAGGAGATGCTTGCTCACTGGGCGAAAGAAAAATCCGTCAAAGACATCTTTTCCCCCGTATGATGCCTCCCCTTCTATGATTTTTCAAAGTCAGAGTGCGAATCACTTTTCTTTGCAATGGAGTCATAATACATTTGAAACCGATAAATAAATCCTTTGCGTCATTGCGTTAAAAAATTCTTATAGACAGGTCTTCCAATCGCCATGCCGATGTCCTGAATTCACACTATTCAGCGGTCTGGCTTTGGCGTCGCGCCCCGATATGAATGGAAAGGCGCATACATACACATCCCCGAATTCAACAATACTTGTCATAGATAGCGTCTGCCTCCGAGTCATCCTTCAGGAATTGAGCGCAAGCCGCTTTCTGCCAAACAGCGTCATCGGGGTCCATGTCAATGCAGACTATGACCGTAGCTTTCCCCTTTTCGGGCAACGCCGCCGCCACCTCTGGAGGCAGGTTCAGACTTCGCCCACCCGTTAACTCGGTCTCAAATTCTAATTTTCTCATGCTACTCCCCTATTTCAACCACATGACTTTATGGTTAATGTCGTAGAAATCAATTCTCTTTTTAGTCAACGAGATGGGTTAGTGTCAATTTAAAATATATACCCCGCCTTGGGTAGGAATAATGAAAACGCCCCACGCCCAGAACTCAATCTGCGCCCATCGGCGTCAATCTGCGGATAAAAATGCCTCTTTTATGACAGGATCGACAAGATTAACAGGATTCAGATTTTCCGCCTGAAAATCATGCTCATCATGCCAAATAATCAGCAGCCTGACCCCGATAGTTCTGATTGTTAGTCAGCGATTCTTGAGAAACTCTTCGACAGTTAATCCAATATCTTTTGCAATTTGGCGGAGGAGAATCGGCGAAATATCTCTCCCTTGGTGGAATGGCATCGTGGTTTTCCGTCCATCAGGATGGGAAAACTGCTTGTGGGAACCTCGCTGGCGAATTTCGCTGAATCCGAGACGTTTGAGTATCGTTGCAACTTCAATTGGCTTCAGGACTGGAACGGTTCCCATCGCTATGCCACCACGATATTCTGAGTTCCGACAAACTCGCCTTCCAGAACCGGTTCGCCATCCTCCAAAAGCATCTCGATGACTTCCAGGAGATTCTGCCGGAGTTCTTCCATCGTCACGCCCTGAGAATGTGCGCCCGGAAAGCCCGGCACAAATCCCACCAAAAGCCCCGTATCGGGACACCGTTCAACAACAGCCGTGAACACACGCATTGTTTTCATACTTTATCGCCCTTATATACCGTATTGAACATAAATTGACTGAATATTACGCGTATACACAAATGACTGTCAATCCCGTTTCAACCATTAACAGGATGCAGATTTTCCGCCTGAAAATCATGTTCACCATGTCAAACAATTGGACGGAAGATTATTCTTCAACGCAAAAATACGTTATTAACTTTTTGTCCTGGAGGATTTTGGCATTGCAGACAGAAGGGCGCGAAGGGCGTTGTTGACCGATTCGGGTGTCTTGAACACCTTCGCAATATCCGGTTCAAGCAGGACAATGAGGTGGTCTTTGGAGACGTGCCCTGCAAACCGGTTGGGACGCGACTGGGAATAATCAAATTTATATTCTGACCGCATACCGTTCGTTTTTGCGGCGCGGGATTTAGATTTTCGCAAAGTTTTCATAATCTTCACGCTCCTTTGCGTCATTGCGTTAAAAAATTCTTATAGACAGGTCTTTCAATCACCATACCGCTGTTATTATCTCACATTTTCCAATAGTCTGACGCCAATACCCCCGCAGGTTCTTATGTCTGTCTCATTCTATATTCTCTTCCACCAAATAAATACTCGCGCCTTTAATAGCAAGGTAATGGAGACTGGTCGGGGTATCAAAGATAATCTTTCCTCCTCCTGTAATAACGATGCTATCATACTGTTTCTCCTCTTTTCCATCCACGACGACAAACTGTTTATTGCCCGATTCAGCCGCATAAGCCACGCGCTTGCTGTCAGGACTGAAGATAAGAGAGACTCCCCCAATGACATCATACTGTTTCTCCTCTTTTCCATCTATGACGAAAAACCATTTATTGCCTAATAGAGCCTCATAAGCCACGCGTCTGCTGTCTGGACTGAAGATAAGAGAGCCAGCCCCGATGCCATCATACGGTTTCTCCTCTTTCCCATCCACGACGACAAACCCTTTATTGCCCGATTTAGCCGCATAAGCCACGCTCTTGCTGTCTGGACTGAAAATAAGAGTTCCATCACCGATTAAATCATACTGTTTCTCCTCTTTTCCATCCACAACGACAAACCCTTTATCGCCCAATCCAGCATCATAAGCCACGCGCCTGCTGTCTGGACTGAAGATAGGAGTGCCTTTCCCGATGCCATCATACTGTTTCTCCTCTTTCCCATCCACAACGATAAACCATTTATTGCCCGATTTAGCCGCATAAGCCACACGCCTGCTGTCGGGACTGAAGATAGGATCGCCAATGCTATCATACGGTTTCTCATCTTTTCCATCCACGATGACAAACTGTTTATTGCCCGATTGAGCCCCATAAGCCACGCGCCTGCTGTCGGGACTGAAGATAGGAGTAGTTACAATGCCATCATACGGTTTCTCCTCTTTTCCATCCACGACGACAAACCATTTATTGCCCGATTTAGCCCCATAAGCCACACGCCTGCCGTCTGAACTGAAGATAAGAGTGCCTTCCCCGATGACATCATAATGTTTCTCCTCTTTTCCATCCACAACGATAAAACATTTATTGCCCAATATAGCCGCATAAGCCACGCGCTTGCTGTCAGGACTGAAGATAAGAGTTCCTTCCCCGATGTCATCATACGGTTTCTCCATTTGTCCATCCACGACGACAAATATTTTATCGCCCGATTTAACCATATAAGCCACACGCCTGCTGTCAGGACTGAAGATAAGAGCGCCAATGAAATTATACTGTTTCCCCTCTTTTCCATCCACGATGACAAACAATTTATTACCCAACTGCTGAGCCACATAAGCAAAGTGCCTGCTATCTGGACTTACTTTTAATGTCTCTGATATCCATGAAGAAGGATCAATTGTGGCAATAAATCTTTCGGATGTTTTCCTTTGTGAAGGTTTTTCCTGTGTGCAGGCTCCTATTCCGATGCACAAAAGAAATACCGTCAACCATAACGCAATTCTTTTTTTAGACATTTCAATCCCACTCCTCAATTTTTTTCTGAAACCAATGTGAATTCCTTTTTAATTAAGGTTCGCCCAGATATCAACGCAAAAACACGGAATTGTCCAAAGTCGTTTTATCTCCTATATCCCTTGACATGTCCTCTCTTTTTCCCCAATTTTTAAATAACCTTTGGAATGCTATATCTGTGCCTCTTTGAAAGGAAGATATCATGAGAGTAAGGCATTATCTTTATTTATGGCTTTCATGCCTCATCATTTCCTCCTGCGAAAACTCTCATATCCTCCACGTGGGGACGCAACCGGTGAGCGATGCCCATGTGCAGGGGCAGTTCCTGATTGTCTCCGGCGCGGGTGGAATCAAGAGGCATCAGGCGCGGGAAATGGAACGGAGTAATCTGAAATTAAGCGCACGCCGCGCCGCCATTCTCGTTGCCGAGCGCAATGCCCTGCGCTATCTTGACCTTGCAGAACGCGTCAAGGTTGGAAGCGTGGAATATGAGCACGTGGAGGGCGTTGTGAAAGGTTCCGAGGTCATTCGCGAGGAATGGACGTCTGACAATCAATACAATATCACTCTGAAAATCCGCATAAACGGAGCCGGCAGTCTTGCCGAGGGATTGGGTTACAAAAAGATTGCTATCAGATAAACAGGGTCAGGCGTCTATCCGGAGGTTTCGCCCGCGATGCATCAGATAAAGACAGCATCAGTTGCTGTATGGGTCATTGTCTCGGTTTGTGTGGCAGCCATCTTGATAGTCACTTATCTGCCTGCGGCGAATGTGGTTCTTGAAATATCGCGCCGTTGCCGCTCGCCCAATCATGGCAATCTGGACTGTCCGCTATGCGGCATGACAAGGGCTTTTCTGGCAATCACTCGCGGCGAATTCGGCAAGGCAATCTCACTGAACAAAGGTTCGGTTGCCCTCTATGTAAGTTTCGTTCTGAATGAAGCGCTGTTTGCTGTCTATCTTGCACGCAAGTGCAAAACAGCGGGGTTCTTTCAGTCGTTCAAAAGTTACCCGCAAATGCCAGTCCAATGAGGAAGGAGGAGGCACAATGCAAATTTTAAGTCTGGTGTGGGGCATTCTGGCTATTCTGGGAATGATAGTTGCTTTTTTTCCCTGTCTGGGCGCTCTTAACTGGCTGAATATCCCTTTTTCAGGGCTTGGAATCATCATTGCCGCGATTGCCCTTGCGACGGGCAAGGAGCAAAGCAAGGGTGGCGCTATCGCAGGGCTCATCTGCTGCGTTATTGCGATATTCTTCGGTATCATTCGACTGATCATCGGCGTTGGCATATTCTAACGTGGTCTGTCCTGTCATCACGTGCGTCAGGGCGCATCTTGACGTGCGTCATGGTGGATACATTGTAGTTGACTATGCCCCTGATAAGGATATATATATTAAGGTTTATATGCCTGAGATACATGAAGTCCTTACTGTGGAAGAAAAAAATCCAGAACCCACCCCCAGAGTGGAAGAAGCCACCATCCTCCTCGTCGAGGACGACGCCATAGTTCTTTTTGTGAACAAGACACGACTCGAACGCCTTGGTTACAAGGTCATAACGGCAACCAGCGGAGAGATGGCTCTGGAT
>JAPLSR010000450.1 GCA_026398545.1 Candidatus Sumerlaeota bacterium
CGGCATAGATGGTCGAGCCGGAGACGGCGAGGACCCCGACCCAATCGCTTGCGTCGGGATTCCAGTCGGTGGCGGCGCCTGTTGCGGCGTCAAGTGCGGCGATATATTTGCGTGTCTGACTGCCAATGCTGGTGAAATAGCCCCCGGCATAGACGGTCGAGTCAGAGACGGCAAGGGCAAAGACCGGGTTGTCCGCGTTGGGGTTCCAGTCGGTGGCGGCGCCCGTGGCGGCGTTAAGGGCGGCGATATAGTTACGCGTCTGCCCGCCGATGCTGGTGAACACTCCCCCGGCATAGATGGTCGAGCCGGAGACGGCGAGGACCCCGACCCAATCGCTTGCGTCGGGATTCCAGTCGGTGGCGGCGCCTGTGGCGGCGTTGAGAGCGGCGATATGGTTGCGCGTCTGCCCGCCGATGCTGGTGAAATATCCCCCGGCATAGACAGTCGAGCCGGAGACGGCGAGGGCATAGACATTGCTACCAGCATTTGGGTTCCAGTCGGTGGCGGCGCCCGTGGCGACGTCGAGTGCGGCGATATAGTTGCGAGTCTGCCCGCCGATGCTGGTAAACCATCCTACGGCATAGACGGTAGAGCCGGAGACGGCAAGGGCAGAGACCAAGTTGTCCGCTTTGGGGTTCCAGTCGGTAGCGGCGCCTGTGGTGGTGGCGGCGTCGAGTGCGGCAATATAGTGGCGAGTCTGCCCACCAATGCTGGTGAAATATCCCCCGGCATAGATAGTAGAGCCGGAGACGGCGAGGGCACGGATTTCGTTATTCGCATTGGGGTTCCAGTCGCTGGCGGTGCCCGTGGTAGCATTGAGGGCGGCAATATGGTTGCGCATCCGTCCGCCGATGCTGGTAAACCATCCCCCGGCATAGACGGTCGAGCCGGAGACGGCGAGAGCACAGACTCTGCTATTCGCATTGGGGTTCCAGTCGGTGGGGGCGCCAGTGGTGGTGGCGGCGTCAAGGGCGGCGATGTGGTTACGCGTCTGCCCGCCGATTTTGACAAACTCTCCCCCGGCATAGACTGTCGAGCCGGAGACGGCGATAGCCCAGACACTGCTATTCGCGCCGGGATTCCAGTCGGTGGCGGCGCCCGTGGCGGCGTCAAGAGCTGCGATACAGGTGCGCGTCTGCCCGCCGATGCTCCAGAACTCTCCCCCGGCATAGACGGTTGAGCCGGAGACGGCGAGGGCAGAGATATAAGTACTTAACCCTTTGACATTCGGGTTCCAAGCGGGGTCAACCGAGCCGTTCGCAAGAATGTGGGCGATGTTTTTTCGGGTAACGCCCCCGACCATGTCGAAACTGCCCCCGATGAACCACCCGCCCGAGCCATCCGGAACACAGGCGAAAATGCCTCCTCCGTTCACCTTGGGAAAGGTGGCGACGGCAGCGCCGGTCGTGACGTCAAGAGGGACGCCCCCTCCAGTTGCCGGACCAACATAGGTGAAATCCCCGCCGATATAGACCGTGTCCGTCGTTCTGACAACGGCGTTGACGGCGCCATTGGTTATCCATGTTTCTTCACGGGGAGTTGAGCTCTGGGCGCGCGCCCCCGGAACATTCAACGCCGCCAGCGCTATTGTGGCTATCGTCAGGGCAAGATTAACTGCCCACGGTTTTGATTTCATGGTATGACCTCTTAAAAATTTATATTTCTTATAAACAACGATAGCAAAAAATCAAGAGCAAAATCTCACTTTTAACAAACCCAAAACCCATAGATGATTTCACGCAGAGAACGCAGAGCACGCTGAGATTATTGGAGTTTTTGATATTTCGCCTTGTGACTGCCGCGATAGATTTCATACTTCAAAAGCCGGCATTCCAGAGGACCGTTGAAGAGTGTGATGCGCCTTGAGGTGCGCAGTCCCACACTTTCAGCCGCCTGCGCGTTGCTCGTGAAGATAAAGGCGTTATAACCTTCGTATTTTGACTTCAATGTGTCGCCAATCATGCGGTAAAAGGAGCCGACATCCTCCAGTCCAAGTCGTCTGTCATAGGGCGGATTCATGATGAGGATGCCGGGTGGCGGCGGAGGCGACTTTTCTTCAAATGATTTGCATTCAAGACCGATGTCCTTTTGGACATTTGCTCTGCGGGCATTGACGCGCGCCTCCCGGATGCGCTCCGGGTCAATATCCGAACCGATAATCACACCCGGCGCCTCAGGCAGGATTACACCCTCAGCCTCTGCAAGAACACTCTCAAAAAGTGCGGCGTTATAATCCTTCCAGCGCATGAATCCAAAGCGCCGCGCCCGACCCGGCGCCATGCGGCGCGCCATCATTGCCGCCTCAATAAGAAAAGTCCCCGAGCCGCACATCGGGTCAAGAAAGGGGATTTTCCCGTCCCAGCCGGTCAGGGCAATAAGAGTAGCCGCAAGGACTTCATTAATGGGCGCCTCGCCCGCCTCTGTGCGATAACCGCGGCGGTAAAGAGGCTCACCGGAGGAATCAAGGGAAAGGACTGCGAGGCTTCCCTGAATATAAATGTTGAGACGTAGGTCGGGGTCATTCAGGTCAACCGAGGGGCGTTTGCCTGTATGACGCCGGAACTGGTCAACGATGGCGTCCTTCACCCGCTGTGCCACAAAGATGGAGTTGTCAAATGCGGAATCTGAGATGAAGGCATCGACGGCAAGCGTCCCATCGGTATCCATATATCTCGACCAGTTGACCGTGCTCACGCGCTGGTAGAGTTCATCCTTGTCCTTTGCTTTAAAGATGCGGAGCGGGACAAGTATGCGCATGGCTGTACGGGAGCAGAGATTTGCCTTGTAGAGCAGGCGTTTATCGCCTGTGAATTTCACCGCGCAGTTTGTGGGCTGAACGGTTAGTGCGCCAAGGGTTCTCAACTCCTCCGCCACCACATCCTCCGCGCCGCGCAGTGTCTTGGCGAGCATGCTGAAGGTTATAGAATCATGCCTCTCCAATTGTGAATTTCTCATCTCTCATTAACCACCTGCTATCCCTTTTCTTAGAACAAAAACAAGCCAAACGCCTTAGCGGGGGTCGGTGTGGGTGTGGGCGTTGGGGCATTTATTGCAACGGTGTTGAATGCAGACCATGCAAGTTTTTTATCCGTCTCCTTGAATTCTCCCGCCCGGAAAATGCCATAATAAGCGCCCGGAAAATCTGTGAGGCAGAACCATGAGGCAAGGGCAACCCGCGCATCCCCAAGGAGGATGTCAAATCCCGTCTTTAAGTTTTTCGCCTGTGCCGCCTCACTCCCAAGAAAATCATTCCTCCAGCCGAATTCGGAAATCCACAGCCTTTTTGCCGTGCCGCTCCCCTCATAAGTCTTCACAACATCCCAGATGGCTTTAATATTTCCAAGCATCTTCTGGTGGATGGTGTAAACATTAGTGGTAGCCGGCGCCACATAGATATGATAACCGACGCCATCAAGAGGATATGTTCCTACGGCGCTTTTTAATGCCTTCCAGCCGAGGGTTCCTATTCCCTCGGAATATACCTGCGTGAAATAAGACGCAACGGTGTCCTCATCGTGTGAAAAGACCGGTCCTGAGACAAGGGTCACCTGCCAGGTGGTGTTTGTGGTATGACCATCTTCCACCTTCACTGCACGGTAAATACGCTCAAGCATCTTTGCGAACCAATAAGGCGGGACGGTGGGCGTTGTTGTCCCCGATTCCCAGTTGTTCGGCTCATTGAAACTCTCATACACGCGTACGCGGTCCTTGAAATGTTCAACAATCAGGACAAAATTCCGCACGTAGTCATCAATATATTGCTCCGTGTTCAGCTGGGCGGCGCTTTTTACCGCCTCGGCGCCGATGAGTCCATAAATCCTGACACCGCGGCTCACAAGGGCATTGATAATGGCGTCATAGGTCTCAAACCATGACATATTTTGCGCACCGTGCTGAGCCGTATCGTCCGGCGCATTCCACGGACCCAAAATAAAATTGATGCGGGTAAATCTCGTGCCGGTCTCTGCAATGACCTGTGCCGGTGCGGCGATGTCGCCCGATTGCGCATCAACAGGGGCGTTGGCATCCAGACACACCCAGGCGGCGCAGTGCCCGCCGGGAATACCCAACAAGCAAAAGAGACCTGCAAAGAGATAAGCAAAAAATTCCTGCCTCAAATTCCCCACGACCTCTTTCATAATGTTATGTTATATATGAGGGGCGAAAGAATAATTGACAAGTTGAATTATCAACATGCCCGACGTAATAGCCATGGTTGATACTGCAGTTGGAGCCTCCCCACGGGTTCGTAGTCGAAGAGAGATTTTAACGCTTGACAGGACTTCATACTTTTCCGTGCTGTGTTTGTTGTTGTTAATGATATTTTCCCAAGAAGGTTCAATGAACGGCTCATTGGTTGACGCTCAGAGAAATGGCTATGAAATCCTGAACAAAACAAAAAGTCTTAATCGTTAGGCTACATGCCGCAACCATACCTTTGAACGCAGGTATAGAACAATGAATATAGTTAAAGCCCTTGAGAAACACAGCCGCCTCTTTTGGGGGATAGTGGGCGGGGAACTTGTTTTAGTGCTTGGCGTTATTGATTATTTGACGGGTTATGAAATCAGCTTCTCCCTGTTTTATTTGGCTCCTATTGTATTGGTTACCTGGTTTGTAAGTCGAAGACTGGGTATAATGTTTTCCATTTTCAGCGCTATCACCTGGTATTTTGCAGACGCTTTAAGTGGACAGACCTATTCATTACCTGCAATTTATCTCTGGAACACTTTAATCCGATTCGGCTTCTTTATCATTGTGACACTGCTATTGTCGGCGTTGAGAGAAAAACTCCGAACTGAAGAGATATTTGCACGTACCGATTTTGTCACGGGTGCGGTGAATACTCGCTACTTTTATAATCTGGCACACATGGAAATCAGTCGGTCCCGTAGATACCAACATCCCTTCACGCTGGCTTATATTGACCTCGACAACTTCAAGGCAATAAATGACCGTTTTGGACATGGCACAGGCGACATGGTTCTCAAAACTGTGGCGAGCGCCTTGCAGCACCATTTACGCGATACCGATATAGTAGCCCGATTTGGCGGTGACGAGTTTGCCCTGCTGTTAACAGAGACCGGACAAGAAGCAGCCAAAGTGGTCATTTCCAAGATTCATTCCAGCCTTATGGCGGAAATGCAAAAGAACAGTTGGCCTGTGACATTCAGCATTGGCGTGGTTACCTACGTTGCCGTGCCACATACGGTTGACAATGTAGTGAAAATAGCAGATGAATTAATGTACTCTGTAAAGAGTGGCACCAAGAATGGCGTCCGATACTCTACTTACACTGGCTAACACTAATTGCAAATGTCTTGCCTTCGGCGTGTGCAGCCGACACGCCCGGGACGAGGATGACCTGCCAAAATCCCTGGATAATTTCTCGCAGAGGGCGCAAAGCACGCCAAGATTACCCGTGGTGGCGTGAATAAGATGCGCCTGTTCATCACCGATAGAGAGACTTTCGCTCTTGACGGAACTCCACAAGTCGCTATACTATGCCTATTATTTTTAACGATGTTTCCTGAGAAGGAGATTTATACAGAAAATAAGTCTGCCATTGTTAGCCATGAACTATATATGAGAATGATCACTCAGAAGTGAGGGTTTTGAATGCCACAGTATTCCATCGAACATATTTTCAAAGATTCCGAACACCAAGCACCGCTTAACACTGTTCAAAGCCGAAGATGTCCAATGGCTTGAATCGCAATTGTTTGAGAAGAAGAAATGAATATTATCAACGCCCTGCCGGCGGCAATTCTCCGCAGAGCCTTTGAAGGAGGTCTTTAAAATGGAAGATCATAAAGATAATATCGGCCGTTTGGAAATCGTTCCAATCCGCAAAGTGTTTTCCAAAGAGGCCCAGCATTTCACAACTTGGATGGAACATCACATTGAAGACCTTTCAGAGCGACTGAATATTGAGCTTTCTGTTGTTCAACGGGAAAAGGAAGTTGGGGAATTTAATGTCGATCTTTTTTGCGAGGATAAAGATGGGCATGCTGTCATTATAGAGAACCAACTGGGGCGGACAGATCATGACCATCTGGGGAAACTACTGACCTATCTGGTCAACCTTGAAGCCAGCACGGCGATTTGGGTAACCTCAGACCCGCGGCCCGAGCATCAGAAAGTTATTGACTGGCTGAATGAAGCCACAGGCGCCGACATTTCTTTCTATCTTGTTAAAGTGGAGGCGACAAAGATAGGCGACTCTCCTTATGCGCCTTTGTTTACAGTTTTGGCAGCGCCCGACAAACAGTCAAAGGAGACCGGCAAAACAAAGAAAGAGATGGCTGCTCGCCATTATTTGCGTCGTGAATTCTGGGAATCCCTTCTTCAAAAAAGCAAAGAAAAGACAAAGTTGTTTTCAAATATTTCGCCAAGCACTTCTAATTGGATCGGTATGGGAGCGGGGAAGTCGGGAGTTTCGTTTAGTTATATGATTCTTATGGATTGGGCCGGTATCGAACTTTATATAGATTACGACCATGACACCGGCAAGAAAAACAAAGAAATTTTTGACGAGCTTTATAAACAGAAGGATCTTATTGAAAAGGAATTTGGCGATGCTCTTGATTGGGAGCGCCTTGATGACAAGAGAGCATGTAGAATACAAAAAAAATATAGCCAAGGCGGCTTACTAAATAAGGAAATATGGCCAAAAATTCAAGATGAGTTGCTTGAGGCGATGATACGCTTTCATAAAGCGATCAAGCCCCGCCTTGAAATAATAAAGATTTGATATGTCGCAGGTAGGAAGGAAAAACACCGGAAACGGCAAAAGGCTGGCCACTCAGCAATCGGTGGATCAGGTAGTCAAGAGCATTTGCGACATTATGCGGCAGAAGAAGAAATGAATATTATCAACGCACTGCCTGCGGCCCTGCTCCGGCGGGCGTTCAATGGAGAATTATGAATGATGAATTAAAAATAAAGACCCGCAGCAGGGGCGAGATCGTCATTTACCAAGGCACGGAGGGATTGCCCGCCCTGAAGGTGCGCCTCGAGCAGGAAACGGTTTGGCTCACTCAAAAGCAGATAGCGGCGCTTTTCGACACGGAACGAAGCGTCATCACCAAGCACCTGCGCAATGTGTTGAAAGAAGGGGAGTTGGAGCGCGAATCAGTAAGTGCAAAATT
>JAPLSR010000478.1 GCA_026398545.1 Candidatus Sumerlaeota bacterium
AATTGCTGACTGGATAGTTTGATATTCCGAAGGGACATGATTGATAGAGGACGTAGGGGTGGGAGTAGGAATGGGCGTCGGAGTTGGAGTTGGAATGGGTATTTGAGGAATAAACTCATCCGCGCCAATATCATAACACGAACCATCGCCCTGCAGCTCATGGGTGCCTTTCACGGGCCTGGGATCGCCCTCAAAATCTTCATTCATATCGAGAATCTTTATCCCGGCGTCAATGCAAGGAGAAATCGGTTTCAGATGGAAATCTCCATTATCCGGATTCTCAAATTGTGGATCTTTTGCAATATTTCCCTTCCCGATTGATGTCCCGTTCATTATGCAGGAATATTGTGCAGAACAATCTAATAATTGGGGACCTTCTATTGCTGTATTATCCCAGATGATGCAGTTGATAATAATGGATGAAGCGCTATATAAACCACCGCCTGAATTGGCAAAATTTCCATAAATCGTATTATTCTCAATAATTGACCAATAACAATCATCTATCCCGCCTCCTGTATAAGCCTTATTTCCCAAAATCAGATTATTGCGAATATATGCCTCACAATAGTATAATCCTCCACCTGACCCTCTGGCATTGTTTTCCCGGATTATGTTACTCTGAATAAGACCATTGCAAGATGATATTCCACCACCACCGGATGCCTCATTTTTCAAAATAAGATTATTTCGTATTAAGCCATGGCAAGAGGATATTCCTCCTCCTGTATAAGAAGAATTATTAGACGAAATCGTATTATTTTGAATGATCCAATTGCAGTTGTAGATACCTCCACCAATCTGCTGAGCCATGTTATTCGTTATCACATTCCTCTGAATAACGCCCTGGCATGAACCAATACCACCGCCCATGCCAACATTATAACCAGTCCCTATCGCAGAATTGCTGGTAATCACATTATCCTGTATCGTGGCCTTAGTTCCTTTGCCCATGATGCCTCCGCCGTTTGAGGATTGTCCATTTTTGATTGTAAAGCCTGCCAGGCAACAGGATGCCGACTCCGTGCCTGCAAATGTGATGACAGAGCCTATCCCGCCACCGTCAATAATCGTGTTGTTGACAGTATCAGAACTTGCGGGGTCTGTGGAATGCAGGGTGATATTTTTCCCTTTGAACTGGACGTTTTCATTATATAATCCTGTCCCTACGATGATTTCATCGCCTTCAGCAGCGGCATCTATGGCAGCCTGAATCGTGGGTATATCACCCGGAACATGCCAGATATTGCCAAAGGCATGTATCCGGCAGATGATCCCCAGGATAATCGCCAGAGTAATTCTTACACGCATTTTTTTGATCTTTTTAGCCAATCAGTTTTAGAAGGGCTTTATCCTGAGCGTGTTCGGCGAGGGTGCGGACCTCTTTTAATTTTTCCGGGTCGGACTTTTTTGCCATTGCCTCACACTGAACAAGTGTCCAGAGCGCCCATGCCGCATCCCGCGGTATTGAGGAGCGCTTTGCTGACTCCACTGCCTTCCGAGCCCACTGTCGCGCCTCTTCCAACTGGTTCAGGGCAAGGTGCGAGCGGGCTCGCAGGACCTGTGCTGGAGAAAGAAATTCCGCCTCCTTGCGGTCCGTCAACAGGGTCAACAACTCAATGGCGGCTTTGAGTGCATTGTCATTATCACCTTCGGCAAGCAAGATTTCCGTCCTGACGCAGAGGGCATCAATTATGGCGGCATAGTTTTCATCCGCCCGTGCGATGGCATAGGCATCATCCATAGTGCTTTTAGCCTGTTTCAGATTGCCCTGTCCCAGATGAATCCTCGCCTGATTGCTCAAAGCCATTGCCATGATATCGGAGAAGAATGCCTCCTTCATCCGCTCAAAAAGGCGTCTTGAGACAGTTGAGGCGGATTTTATGTCTCCGCGCTTCAGCGCAAGGTCTGTCAGTGCAAGAAGCGCGAGATGTGCCCCCTGCTCAAACTCAATCCTGTCGGCGATGGAGAGCGCCTCGCCAAATTTCACCTTCGCCAGGTCGCATTTCCCGCAACGCAGATGGTTGATGCCGATATTCAAAAGAATCTGAACCTGTTCATTCTTACGACCAAGCTCGGCGGCAAGTTCAAGGGATTTCCTGAAGGACTCATCCGCACGGTCGGACTCGCCGAAATACATATAGATAATCCCAAGATGGTTAAGCGCCTGATAATGTCTCTGGCGGTCACCCGTGGCTTTTGCAAAGGTAAGAACTTCCTCAAATGCCTTCTTCGCCTCCTGATAATTCCCCATCATGCGCTCAATGTGGCCAATGAAATTATGGCAGGATGCAATCAGGGCGTCATCCTTGGTTTGACGGGCAATGGCGAGCGCATCCGCAATGCACCCGAGCGCCTTATCAATCATGCCGGAAAGCCGATACGCCTCAGCCAGTCCCCGAAGGGTAACAACCTTGGAATTCATATCACCCAGGTCTTCTGCATCCTTCAGGGCGGTCTGGAAGGCGGTCACCCCCCTTTGTGGTCTGCCCAGCCGCCGGCAGAGCTCTCCCAGATGCAGATTTCCCTTCAGGCGAAGGGTCTTCAGGTTCTCCTGAGGAGGATCTATCTTTTCAATACATACAAGAAAGCGCTCCCAGAAATCCGCCGCCGCCCGCTGGGCATAAAGGCCCTCACACTTCAACGCCGCCCGCTCGAGGTAATAAGTCGCCTTGTCATAAATTGTTCCGCGCTCATAATGGTGGGCAATAATTTCCAAAAACTCCTCAATCCTGTCCTCAAAGATATTTTCCAGGGCGCGCCCCACACGGGCATGAAAGAAACACCTCCTCTTTTCAAGGAGGGTGGAATAGGCGACATCACGCAAAACAATATGTTTGAAAATATAAATGAGCTCGGGAAGATTTGTCTCCTCTAATATATACTCTCCATTGACCAGAGAGTAAATATAATCCTGCATATTTTTGTTCAGCTCGCTTATCTGGACAAGGGCACGGTAACGGAACTCCTGCCCGATGACGGAGGCGCACTGGAGAACCTGTTTCACCTTTCTTTCAAGGCGGTCAATCCGGGCAAGAACCACACCCTCCACCGTGTCAGGGATTGTCACCTCCTCAATTGGGCATTTCAGGCGATAAGCCTTCCCCTTATGTTCAACAAACCCCTTCTCCTCGAGGTCAAGAATGACCTCCTCAATATAGAAGGGATTCCCCTGAGTCCTGGTGAGTATAATCTCACGAAGGGCAACCTGAATTGCCTTCGTCCCGATGATTTCAGAGATGAGATCTTTACTTTCCGCATCCGAGAGTTCCTGCAGTCGGATGGAAACGGTCTTATCCGGATGGGGAAATACATGCTCCAGCCCGGGTCGCATCACAATGAGAAAGACCACGCTCTTCTCCGTCAGCTCCACCATCAGGTTATCAAGCAGGTCAAGGGAATCCGAATCTGCCCAGTGGAAATCTTCAAAGACAAATATGGCGGGGCTCATCACCGCTATGCGGGCGCACAGGAGCAGGACGGCTTCAAATATCTTCTGTCTTCTTTCCTTGGGGGAAAGGAAAA
>JAPLSR010000181.1 GCA_026398545.1 Candidatus Sumerlaeota bacterium
ATTTCCGTCGCCCGCATGTCCGAAGTTGCCGATTCTGATATTATATTTCTGCGCAATGGCATTGACTCCGCGCACCATATCCGGAACCCTGCTGCGGGGGACGGTGGCATCCTCAAGGATAGTTGTGGGGCGCACGCGCGCCAGGGCTGAGAGGGCGGCGCGGCGCGCCTGCCAGAGCGTATCACGTTCTTTTTCGTCCTTTGCCTTGTTCACACTCCGCGCCCCGTTTTTCCTGCAGATTTCCTCCACGCGGGAAATCTCCTTCACCGCCGCCTCCTTCACACCGTCGGTCTCGATGAGGAGAATGGCGCCGGCATCGCGCGGGAGTCCGATGTGCTTGAAATCCTCCACGGCGTTTAAGGTGATATTATCGAGAAATTCCAGTGTGGCGGGCAGCACGCCGGCGCGGATAACGTCCGCCACTGTCTGTGCGGCATGGTTCATGTCGGCAAAGATGGCAAGGACGGACTCCTTGTGCTCCGGCGCCGAAATGAGTTTCAGAATGACATTTGTTATGATGCCGAGCGTGCCCTCGCTCCCCGTGAAGAGTTGCGTCAGGTTGTAGCCCGTTGCCGTCTTGACCGTGCGCGTGCCGGTTTTTAAAATCTCGCCGGTGGGCGTCACGACCTCCATGCCCATGACATAATCCTTTGTCACACCGTATTTGAGCCCGCGCAGACCGCCCGCATTCTCCGCCACGTTGCCGCCGATGGTGGATGTCTTCATGCTGGAGGGGTCGGGTGGATACATGAGACCCGCCCTCGCCACGGTGTCGCTCAGCGTTTGCGTGATTACACCTGTCTCGACAACGGTGTAAAAATCATAGCGGTTGATTTCGATTATGCGGTTCAAGCGGCAGAGACAGAGGACAAGTCCGCCCTTCACAGGGACGCTGCCGCCGGAGAGACCGGTTCCAGCCCCGCGAGGCACGACAGGCATCCGGCATTCGTTCGCCCAGACCATTATCTGCGCAATCTCCTCCGCAGAGCCGGGAAAGACAATTGCATCCGGAATCGCCTCATCCAGCGTGGCATCGTAGGAATAACAGAGGCGCTCTTCGCAGGAGTCGCGGAAATGCTCGCTTCCAACTAAGTTTTTAATTTTTTCCAGAACTCCTTCAAACGCCTTATTCTTGAGCATAGCTTTTCCCTTCCGCTTTTCCTTTTTCGACCTCCGCAATCGCCCTTTCCAGCCAATCCAGTGCGGGCTGACCATTCATCAGGTGCGCCTTCTCCGCCTCAGCGTTGGATGGTCGCAATGTGAATATCCATCCCCTGCCGTAGCAGTCAGAGTTGATGAGTGTTGAATCTCCCTCAAGGTCATAGTTAATATCGACAATTTCACCGCTGAGAGGCGCAATCAGCTTGCCTATCCACTTTGCGGACTGCACCTTTCCGCAGGTCTCGTTTGCCTGCACGGTATCGCCCTCGAAGGGGAGGTCAACATAGGTTATATCCCCCGCCTCGGACTGGGCGAAGTCTATCAGTCCCACCCGCGCCAGGTCCTCGCCTTCAAATCTCACCCAGCAGAAGTCCTTGTGATAATAGAGGTCGTCCGGCATCTTGTAACCTTTGATTTCAGCCATCTCCCGCCTCCTGTAATAGAGTCCGCCGCAGAATTGCAAAACGGCGCAAAAAAATTAATTTCCTGTGATTAATATTCCTTCGGCATCTTCAACATCTGCGCGTATGTGAACACGGGACCATCCACGCAGACATAATATTTTCCGATATTACAGCGTCCGCACTTGCCGATGCCGCATTTCATGCGCATCTCAAGGGTTGTGACAATCCGCTCCGGAGGAAAGCCGAGGGCAGTCAGACTCTTCAGCACAAATTTTATCATGACAGGCGGTCCACAGGTGACGGCAATGGTATCATCGGGCATCGGTGCCGTCTCGTTCAGGAGCGCCGGAACAAAGCCGACGCGTCCTGTATATCCATCGGTAGCGCGGTCAACGGTCTCGAGATATGTGACATCCGGATGTACTGCCCACGCCTGCAGGTCATATTTGAATAGGAGGTCGCCGGGAGTCCGCGCGCCATAGAGGATGGTAATATCTTTGTAATCAGCGCGATACGTTTCATGCAGTATATAGTTGATAAGGGAGCGGAGCGGGGCAAGCCCGATTCCACCCGCCACAAAAAGAACCTTTTTCCCCCGGAAGGCATCTATGGGGAAGGTGTTTCCATAAGGACCTCGCACACCGATTATGTCGCCTTCATTCAGATGATGAATCGCCGTTGTGACGGCGCCCATGCGTTTGATGCAGAACTGGAGGTTCGGCTGGGCGGGGGAGGAGGTGATGGAGATGGGCGTCTCGCCTGAGCCAAGGATAGAGAGCTCCGCAAACTGTCCGGGCAAATAGTGAAATTCCTTTGCATCCTCCAAATTTACCCAATCAAGTTCGAATGTGCGGGTGTCTCGCGCTGACGATTCCACCGTAAT
The DNA here is from genome assembly GCA_026398545.1 of Candidatus Sumerlaeota bacterium. Taxonomy (GTDB): domain Bacteria; phylum Sumerlaeota; class Sumerlaeia; order MWCT01; family MWCT01; genus JAPLSR01. Next base: position 2,449 of record JAPLSR010000181.1, read on the forward strand.
CTTAACAATGCGCATCGGACGCGGCATGTAAGGATTTTTCAGAGCCGCATCGTCAAGGCATGTATTGTGTGTCAGATTTGCACCCACCGGTTCACTCCAAAAGTCATTTCTTCGAGGCTTCCATCAAAATCTTGCTCAGATATTTCAACACTTCGCGAATATCCACATTCACCGGGCATACCTCAACACAGCGTCCGCAACCGGTGCAGGAGATTATACCCTGGTTATCCTTGAAATAGGCGAACTTGTGGAGGATGCGCTGGCGGATGCGCTGGGTGGCGTTCGTGCGCGGGTTGTGTCCGGAGGCGTGCAGGGTGAACATGGGAAACATGCAGCCATCCCATGTGCGGCTGCGCCGTCCAATATCCCTCCTGATTTCATCAGTGATGTCAAAACAGTGGCAGGTGGGACAGACGAACGTGCAGGCGGCGCACCCGATGCACTTTCTTGCAATATCGTCCCATACAGGGGACTCAAATTCCTCCGCCAGCAAATGCGATAGCTCCTCGAGTGGCATGATTTCCACTTTGGATTCCACGGGTTGAGCCGCAAGGCGCTCCGCCTCCCGCACGTCCGCTTCTGTGGCTTCCTGCAGATATTCCACAAGTTTTCCCCCCTGCTCCGTATTCACTCTGACAAGATATCTGCCTTGAAGAGGGATGAAAAAGAGGTCGGCAATCTCGGAGGCGAAGCGGTCAATGCCGAAGATGTGGCAAAAACAAGTTTCACCGGGAATGGGGCAGGCAATGCCGATAAGGATGCTCAGGCTCCTCCGCCGCATATAGTATGAGTCCTTGAACGTCCCCGATGCAAAAATGCGGTCCTGGGCGGCAATTCCCGCAAGGTCGCAAGGCGTGATGCCGAAGAGGACGGTTGTCTTTTCGCACTCAGGCGACTCAACCACCATGTTTGTCCGTTTGTTGAAATAGAAAAGGGTCTCGTTCTGTGGAAAGAAGACCTCCTTTGCCGATTTCATGGGACGCAAATAGTCAAGGCAGATATCCCGCCCGTGTTCCAGCGTCCGGTAAAGACTGTAATCGCCCGACCTGACCGGCGCAACAACTCTGTAAGTTTTGAGGAGTTCATCCAGAAAGGGGGCAAGGTTTTCTTTTGCGAGTATTTTTTCTTTCATGGTTTTCATTTTATGAAATCATTATAATCATTCAGTTCGAATGTTGAGAGCGCGGCAGGCGCCTCGGGGTCAAGTCCCGCCTGGTGGCGGAATAGATTGAGCATATCCTCTTGAATCTTTTTCGCAATCGGTCCCAGATTAACGCCCATGGGACAGGCGCGGAGGCACGCCCCGCATTCTCCGCATCGCCCCGCCACGTGAATTGCCCTCACAATGTGGAAAATCATTGTATCTGTCAATTCCGCTCCCTCACCAATCCAGCGGGGCAACGCCCGCTCCACAAAACACTCCTTGCAGTAGCACATCGGACAGGCATTCCGGCAGGCATAACAGCGGATACATTTCGCAATCTCCGCCTTGAACATCTCCCACCGCTCCTGAGGCAGTCTGGAAAAAAACTCCGTCACATTGTCAATAAAATCTTCCGGCTGCTTGACCTCCCTGCCATCGCCGATGAGGGTATCATAAATTGGCGGTGTGGTCACGAGGCAATTGGCACAAACGAATGAGAGGAGTTTGCCATCTCTGTCCTTCACGCCCGGACAGGCAAAGGAGATGATATGCACCTGCTGGCGCTCAATCTGTTTTTCCTGAATGAGGCAGACAATGGTTCGGACATCGCACGGCTTTGACACAATTGC
>JAPLSR010000246.1 GCA_026398545.1 Candidatus Sumerlaeota bacterium
GAGCAACGATGCTGAACGTAACGCAATCCGCAAGAAGGCATTCCTTTTAGGCAGGGAGATGACCTGGACTAATATCGTCGATAAATACGAAGAAGTTTTTATAGAGGCCCGAATCAACAAACCTGCTTCCGTTCGGCACAGGAAATCAATTGAACCGCTTGAATTGTAGACTCGAGACCTTCCCGATATTAAGCTTGACCATATTATACGCATGACGGACGGCACCGGAATTCTCCAACATGCTCGATATAGTGTCCCGAATTATCAGGAAGGATACTGTACGGATGACAACGCGCGGGCACTTATCCTACTGTCTTATCTTCAGGAAATAAAAATAGAACCTTCGCGGGAAACGGAAAGACTATGTTATATCTATCTGGCATTTCTATCTTACGCTTTTGATGAGAAATCCGGACGCTTCAGGAATTTTCTCAACTATCGCCGAGAATGGATTGAAGATACTGGTTCCGAAGACAGTCACGGTCGGACTATCTGGGCGCTTGGAACATGCATCGGACGTACTATACATACCGGATTTCAGAAGCTTGCTACGGAGCTTTTCGAAAAAGCAATTTCAACAGTAACTTCCTTCTCCTCTCCCCGGGCATGGGCTTTCACGATTATCGGTATTCATGAATACCTCCGCCGTTTTACCGGTGATCGCTCCATTCAGGCTATTTGCCAGAACCTGTCCTCGAAACTTCATGAGATCTATCGCAAGAATAGCGACCCTGATTGGATGTGGTTTGAACAATCGCTGACCTATGTCAACGCAAAGCTTCCCCAGGCGCTTATTTTGAGTGGACGCTGGCTGCCTGATACTGCCATGCTCAATGATGGTTTGTTATCACTCCGTTGGCTCTGCCGCATTCAGTCCGACAATCACAATAATTTCAAACCTATAGGCGCAGATTCTTTCTACAAACGTAACGGGACATTCCCTGTATTTGACCAACAGCCCATAGAAGCCCATGCGGCCGTTTCGGCCTGTCTTGAAGCGTATCGGGCAACAAAGGATTCATACTGGTATGATGAAGCATGGAAGGCATTCCAGTGGTATCTTGGCAGAAATCCCTTGTCCATCAGCCTATATGATCCACATACCGGCGGTTGTTGCGATGCATTGCATGTTGACCGGGCCAATCTCAACCAAGGAGCGGAGAGCACACTTTCTTTTCTGCTCTCCCTGGCTGAAATGACCGTAATTCGAAACGAACTGCAGAGCTTGAAAGAGCCCCCTCAATTATAGTACCGTGGAGTTTTTATGTCGAAAACCAATTCATTAGTGAGTCGGACAAAGATACTCTTATCTCCCGATTCTTCGCGTGTCGTGCTGCGTAAGTTCAATCCTGATCCCGAAAGCCGCATATCGAGCATTGTTGGACGGATCAATGCATTGTCCGAGAAAGAGGTTGCTCGCAATCTTAAAGTGATTGTTTCCCGTTTTTCCAAGAAACATTTACAGACTGAAGAAACGCTGCTTGCGCATTACGAATCGGTCAAATCCTTCTTTGATACTGATTACGACATTTCGGCTGCCCGTAAACTTCTGATCGGCGCCTATTTTACTAATGAATACGCTTTTGAGTCCGCCGCTCTCTTTAATCCTTCTATCGTTAGCCATCCCGATCAGTCCGGTTTGCCTGCAGGTTCGGTTCGCTTTATAATGAGTCTCAGAGCAACCGGCGAAGGACACATCTCCTCTCTTACATTTCGTACCGGCGTAATAGACTCCTCTTGCACCGTGTCAATTGACCCGGTTTCGCAATATGCTGCTGTGGCTCCTCCCATGCCTGATTCACCCTATGATAAGGTATGCTTCCGCTATAAACTTGCCGAGATGAGATTCGATAACGAATTTTCACGCTCCGTCCTAGCCCCACTCCCGGACTTTTTTACCATAAATCAACTTCAGGAATCCCTTTCCAACCTTGTTCGTCAAAATCATCGTTACTCTGAAAATGACAAACTTGTTCACGATAAAATCTTATGGCTTGCCCATTCCAATTATGGAGTTTCCATTTCAGAGCGGCACCCCCTATCCTATTGGGTTATTTTCCCTGCATCGCCATCCGAAAAGAACGGCATCGAAGATGCGCGTTTCGTCCGTTTCATTGATGATGATGGCAGTTCTCGATATTATGCAACATACACCGCCTATGATGGCAGAGTTATCCTGCCACAGCTTTTAGAAACCGATTTTAAGAATTTTAAGATGATAACACTGAATGGCAGCGCCGTACAGAACAAGGGTATGGCTCTTTTCCCTCGCAGGATAAACGGCAATTTCGCCATGCTCTCACGTCAAGATAACGAGAGCATTTTTCTCATGTATTCTGATAATATCCATTTCTGGCACGAAGCGGTGCGTATCGTCCGACCCAAATATGACTGGGAGTTTATGAAGATTGGAAACTGTGGTTCTCCCATTGAGACAGATATTGGCTGGCTTGTTCTAACTCATGGCGTGGGCCCTTTTCGGCAATATTCTATTGGCGCACTTTTATTGGATCGATCCGATCCCTCTAAGGTTCTTGGCAGACTTGCCGAACCCATCCTTTTCCCAACCGGCATCTTTAGAGACGGATATGTACCAAATGTGGTTTACACATGCGGATATCTCGTTCACAAAGATAAACTGATTGTTCCCTATGCGCTCTCAGACTGGAAAATTACAATAGCAATCATTGATTTACGCCATTTATTACAGCTATTACAAGCAGGTATTTGATGCTGGCAAATCTTTCGCCTCCGCTCGGTTAGGGGTCAATCTCAACCATTTGCTCCATTTTCATATCGGTTTTCGGAATCTTTCTCAGGGGGTCATGGGGTCAAACTCCCCTGCGAGTATGATTAAGATTTCCGCTCCTTTGACGTAATTCGTGGATACTCAAGGGGATTCGGGACCGTAAATTTCAGGTTTGGGCGAGCGTCCCATCAGGTCACGTAGAGCGTCTTTGGGTTTCTTGCCCTCATATAGCACGCGATAAACCTCAACCGAGATGGGCATCGCAACATGGTATTTTTCTGCAAGGGTCGCTACGGAACTGGCGGTCTTGACTCCTTCCACGACCATTCCAATCTCATTCAGCGCCTCCTCCACATTGCGCCCTTTCGCAATAAGTTCCCCGAAATTCCGGTTCCGGCTATGGCGGCTTGTAGCGGTGACGATGAGGTCGCCCACGCCTGAAAGACCGCTAAAGGTCTCCTGTTTTGCGCCCATGGCAACGCCAAGGCGTATCATCTCCGCCAACCCTCGCGTCAGGAGCGCCGCCTTTGTGTTGTCACCGAAACCAAGTCCATCACAGACGCCCGCCGCAATGGCGATGACATTTTTCACCGCCCCGCCCAGCTGAACACCAAGGATGTCATCATGTATATAGACCCTGAAGAAATCGGTATGGAAGAGAGCCTGAACCTCATGCGCCAGGTCAGGTTTATAAGCGGCGGCAACGATGGAGGTGGGCATTTTGCGGGAAACCTCCTCCGCATGAGAAGGTCCGCTAAGACAGCAGATACCCGGTCGCGCCTCTTCACCCAGAACCTCCTCCATGACCCCTGAAAGGGTAAGCAGTGTGCCCTGCTCAATACCCTTGGAGCAAAGCACAAATTTTTCATGCGCGAGACTCTCCCCTGTTTCAAGTCGCCGACGCTGCCTACTCCGCCGAAGCGGCTGCGAAGGCCGGGCCATAGCTTTGGCGACGGAGCGTAGTGAGGCGCAGAGGTCACGGACGGCGTGGGAGGGAACTGTAATGACAAGATATGCGGCATCCTTCACTATGCGGCGCAAGTCTTTTTCTATCACAAGACCGGCGGGGAGTCGGAGATTGGGAAGTTTGGGCGGGATACGGGTCTTGTCAAGATGTTCCAAAAGACCGGATGAGATGTCCCAAATCTTGACAGGGAATCCCTTTTCATAAAGGAGAGTTGCAAGAGTGCAACCCCACGTCCCGGCGCCAAGAATGGCAATCTGTCGTTTTTGATTAATTGACAATTGACATCTACCTTCGCATAAAGCTTCGGCAGACTATAGATTGATAATTGACAATTAAATTGATGAAAACCCAATTGTTAATTACGGTATATCGTAATACTCAACATCAACTTTTTTCAGATATACACGCCCATATTCGGAATCCTTACCATCCACGAGGTCAAAGGCAAATAGCATCTTGTTCTTGAACTCATCAGCGCCTGAGTAAAATGCCCGCGGCGACTCCATGAACATTGAATACTCCATGCCTGTCGCACTTGGCAGGTGTCCATTGTATGCCCCCGGACCACGCTGGAATAGTTCATACATGTTACACCAGTCAAAACCGGCATTTTCCATGCGCAGGCGAATTCTTGTGATGGTCTCCCGTGTGGTGGCATTCGGAATCTGTAGTGTGAATATGGCACGGTAAAGCTTGTTTGGCACATATGAAGCGGTGACGGCAGTGAGCGGGATTTCCCAGGAGCCATAATCGGGCAGACCTGCCTTCCCTTGCGGCGGCGCCGGGGTGGCGCCTGATTCCAGATACAAACCGGTGGCGTCCGACCCATAGGTTACTTTTCCGAAGACATTCGGTATATTGAGCCCGACCCAGTCAGAAAAGCCTGATGGCGCGGCATAGGCGATAACAGGCGTCGCAAAGCTCCGCGGCGGCAAATTGAATGTCTCCACCTCAATCTCATCGAGATAGAGAGCGCCATACTGCTCACGTGTGAAATCAATGAGGTCAAAATTCAGGGTCAGATTTCTATCCGTCTCCGCAGCCCCTGTAAAGTCCGGCGGGAGATAATAGGAATAATAATCGCTCCACGTATCCCCGATAGAATTCAGCCCTTTATCAACAAGCTGGGTGCAGCCTGACATGAAGATAACATTAGTCCATCGAAGGCGTGCCATGGGTGATTTGAAATGGTCGGGCTGGTCAGTCCTCAGGCGATAACGAGCCCTGTAGACCTTGTTGGGCACATAATGGATAGCGGAGGAATCCTTCAGAGCCCAGTAACCGAACAGATTTACGGTGAATTTGCCATTTATTCCTATCTGACCGGTTGACTGAATGACAGGAGCCACATAGAATGAACCATCCTTGGCGCTCACATAGGTGCCCGGCGGGGGCGCTCCAACCGTCCATCCCTCACTGTCAGCATTGTTAAAAGGATAAAAGTTAATGGTTTCCAGACCGGATACGCTGAATGTGACGGTGGTTGTGCCCGATGCGCACCCATCCGCAACCGCTGTAAGATTGGCAACACCGTCAACATTGCTCCTGAGGGTGTTCAGCGCATTGCCGCCGATGGTATTTACTGGATTAGTTGTGCCAAGGGTGCCAAAATTGGATGAGAATATCACGGGGATGGAATCCGCAACAGGCAAACCAAAGCCATCCGTCACACTTGCAGTAAGATTGACCGTAACATTGTACTGGTCAACAGAAGAGGGGTCGGCAACCAGGCTGACATTATTGGAGATGCGCTTGGCGGACTGGAACAGAACGCGCCCGAGGGTTGGGTCGTCATTTTTGTGATATACGACATTTTCAATCTCAAAATAACGGTTCACAAGGAAATCATTGTAGGTGGCATTCACATCATCCCTCATCCCGCCGCCGGGGAGGTCAAAGTGGCCAAGGTTGATAGCCTGCCTCCTTGCCAGTCCAAAGACGTTGCGATTGGCGATGGAGCCGCCAATGGTCACAAAAAATGTGGTGGGATACAGCGGCTGGGCGGGCTCCTCCTGGAGACGAATCAAGTCCACACCCCCATCAATATAGGAATAATACACACGGAATTTGACATCGCCGCCGAAATCGTCCTCTGCGGTGGCATCCCCGTAAATCCGGCGGTTCCGCCCGAGGATAACGGTGGAGTCAAAGATTGGTGAGGCGCTCGGTCCGATGAACCAGTTCGTGAGGAATGTTACGGTGCCATCATCACCAGCGGCGCCCCGCTCCGACATGACAATAGCGCTCCGGCGCATATTAATAATCAAGTTCCAGGTGACAAAGATTGGGTCTGTCCCGCCAATGATTGCAATTCCCACAGGGGTATCGGGGACGCGGGTGGGCGGCGTGGGGTCGGCAAAGGTGCCAGAGGTGGGACAATCAAGATTGAAGTGGTCAATAAAATCGCCTGCGGCGGGTTTCCATCCATCCGTATCATCTATGAAGGTCTCCGTGGCATCAAATATGTTATTGTCAATCCCCTCAATGATGGGACCGAAGCCGTCAGGGTCGAAGGTGGCCAGACCGGCATTCTGACTGGGGCATTTACTCCCATCAAGGAGAATGCCGAAATAATTGTCCATGAAGATATTATCATGAGCCGAAAGGAGGGAAACTTCATCGGAGGACGGGTCCAGCACCCCTTTGATGCCGATGTCGCATAGTGTAAAGGTGTTGCTGCTCACTTCTGCCTGGGCGGAGGTGACATAAACGCCAGCCCCGCTCTTCATTATCTTATCCCGCGCCCCGATGTTGAGAAACTCACAACTCTCCACCAGGTTGTCCATGGAGATTTCATCCGGGGCGCCGGGTCTTCCCGCTATCCACGCACCGATGTAAAGGTTTTTGAAAAGTATATTCCTAAGGGAGAGACCATCAAACGTTTGTGTTGCCCCAGGCGGATTAAAATAGATACCGGCGAGTGCATTTACATCGTTTGCCGGTTCAGTATCCCCATGACCGCGCTCTGGAATCGTCTCATCATCCGCAACGACGGGATTATTGTCACCATCAATGGTCATATTTGCAATGGCGACAGTGCTCCCATAGACACGGATGAGTGTTGTTCCTGTTTGGGCGGCGGTATCCACAAAGGAGGAGGGGCTCCGTATAATCGTTCCGGTGGTTGATTCGCCAGAAATTGTTTCACACTTCGGGATATTTACAGGATAGGAGCCCTCGGCGTCATAAACCCCATCCGCCACATTCACGTGTCCGGATAAGGCAACGGCAACAGTTCCATCCTGGATATTATTAAAATGGTCATATCCGAAACCGGGGGTAAGTGCGGTGTATGTCCGGCTCACCCACACGGTGTCAGGCTCAGAGACACCCTTGAGAGGCATAAAATCGACCAGTCCCTCGGCGGGATTATCAGGCTTGTGGTCAATAGTGAGCTCTACAGTATTATAATCAATGGAACCCCAGAAGTTGAACTTAGCCTTCATATCCATAGGGCTGAAATTATGGAGGTTCAGCGTGGCATTATTCTCAATATGATTATAGCCACCGGCGCCGAGGGAACCTCCACCGAGGTCCACAGTCCCGCCATTCACCAGGATTCCCACACCATTATTTGTGATAACATTCTGCTCAACCTTGAAGTATCCGGTGTCTATCCGGATTCCAATATCCCCATTATTGGCGACCTCATTACTCTGTAAGATTGCGCCATATATATCCCCATCTGTGCCGAGCGCCCAGATGCCATCCGCACTGACGCCGATGCTCGTGCCGCAGTCGTTAACCTTATTCCCCGTGATGAGGAGGGAGCCATCACCGGGTAAGTTGAGTCCCTCAAGCAAAACGCCCGTGTGCCCGCAGGTGGTGATAGTATTATCCGACAGTGTAACATTTTTGCAAAGCGGCGTGGCGCCGGAGCCATCGCTCATACCGAGAAAAACGCCAAAGGACTGTGTTCCAATAGTGGAGGTCAGATTGCCGATGATATTTTCCTGAATGGCGATATTTTCACAGGTGAGGGCTCCAAGACCCTCGAGGTTATCACTCCCCACCGCAATCCCGTAATTGCTGCCGCCGGTGATGATGTTATTTTTAATTTCGCAATCTGAGGAGTTGGCAATGCGAAGACCTGCTCCAGGTCCGTGGATAATATTATTATTTATCACTGCCCGGCTATGCTCCACAACAACAGCAACGCCATTTATGTCATTATTTTCAAACAGGCAATTCATCACGGTGAGATTGTCACCGGAATGTGCGCCAGTGTCCTTCATCTCAACGCCGATGTAACTGTTAATGAACTTAAGCCCGTCAATGACAATTGTATCGTCGGAGGATGGTAAAATGGCGAGGGGGATATCCTGTCCAGAGGTGAAGGGGCGCCCGGTGCCCAGACCATTGATGATGGTATTGCTGGCATCTTCCACAGACTTGAGGGTGAGGGATTTTGTTAT
>JAPLSR010000090.1 GCA_026398545.1 Candidatus Sumerlaeota bacterium
TGGGCGTGATTGGGGCTGACACCCTCGCACAGCTCTTTGATGTGGAGCGTGTTCTTGTTTCGCGCGCCTTCAAGAATACCGCCGCGCGCGGTCAGACCCCGGTCCTTGAATATGTCTGGGGGAAGAATGCCTTCCTCTGCCACATCCCGCCCCGTCCCGCCATGATGCGTGTCGCCCTTGCCTATTCCTTCGTCTGGACCCAGGCGCCGGGAAGCGTAAGCGGTCGCATTGTGGAAATCTGGCGCGAAAATGCCAGAAAGTCGGATGCAATCCGCGTTCAGCGGTATTACGACCAGAAGATCATTGCCGCTGGCGCATGCTATCTCTGGAAAAGCGCCGTGGCGTAATTCGCCTCAGGCGGACCCGCGGAGGGCTCACACCCTCCGTGGGTAACCTTTCCCCCGATAAGGAGAAAACCCATGTATGCAAGCATATCAGACCTTGTGTCGCGTCTCGGCGCGGAGAACCTTGTGGCGCTGGCTGACGATAATCATGATGGCACGGCGGATGACACGGTGATTGAGGCAATACTTCAGCAGGCATCGGCAATGGTGGATAACTTCCTTGTCGCAAGATATGCCGTTCCTGTGGGGATAACACCGCTCATCGTGTGGTTGTGCGTCTCGCTTGCAGTGCAGATGCTTTATTCTCGGAAGCGGGAGGCGCTTCCTGAGGGACACAAATTGCAGGCAGACGCGGCTAAGGAGTTCCTCACCTCTCTCAGAGATGCGGTCATTGGCCTCGCCGGTGTTCCGCCGCGCACGCTCGCTGAAAGCACCACCCGTGGAGAAGAGAAACACTTTTCCCCTGAAAAACTCTCGGAATTCTGATTCCTGAATGAACCACATGTCCGTCATTAGGAGAGACACGCACGGTCGGATGATGTTATGGAAGGGAGTCTATGATGCGACCCGTATTTGTTAAGGGGAAGATGAATGAGCGGACCCTTTCCGGCGCAGTTCCGGCGGGCTCATGCAGGCTGCCCGTAACTGGCGCAGTCAGTTACTTCACCGCCAGCGACCTGATATTTGTCTCCGATGCGGATGGGACACTTGTGGAGTTCCTGGGTCCGGCGACTGTGGTGCTTACGAATGAGGTGCGGTCTCTTGGGGCAGTTGCCGTGGGGCGTTCAACCGGCGCTCGCATCTGGAAGCCTGAGCATTTTTTCCAGTGGACTGTGGAGCGCGCCATGCCCGTCCTCCGCACACATGATACAGGTGTTGTTGCCCGCCGTTCCGCCGGCGGTGTCCTCTATATGACAAAAGTCCGGGAAACGAGTATTTGCGAGACCTTACGATTTGAAGACCTTCGCAGAAGTGAGGCGGTGCAGTTTACCGACTGGGTGGAGGAATGTCTGAATAGCGGGCTTGAAAAATTCACCTTCTGCGACGGCGAAGGCACTGCGCAGATATCCATCCTCCTCTCCACGCGTATCCTTCAAAATGAAAAATCTTATCAGCATGTCACTCTGGAGCTCGAACTGGAGTGTCTGGAGTCCGCCAGCTACCTGTAATCCGGTGAGAAAGAAAAATGAAGACATTGTCCGACATGGCGGAGCGAGAGCGGGTGTTGCCCTCCAAGGATGTCTTCTATCTCTTTGAGATGGTTTTTCCAGAGGAGTTGCGGCGTTTCAGCACAAGGCCGCTGGTTTGCGGAGGGCAGAAATATGAGCCGGTCATCCTCGGCGTGAAGTCCTTTTCTCAGGATATATCCCCGGACGGCATGCTCGGTCGCTCGGAAGTTGTGGTTGAACTCGCGGATGGCGCCGCAGTTGAGAATGCCATCAGCACGACCGCAAATCTCTTAGGTCTCGAGGGGTGTCAGTGCCGGCTTGGCGTCCTGTTCATGGATGCGGAAAAGACCGCTACCCTGCAGGATATCATCCTGCTGGGCGAGTTCATGGTCAATGAGGTGGATTATGCGCCGACCTTCATCCGCCTTTATCTTCTTGACCCGCTGACTTTTTATTCGGGGAGAGAGATGGTGAGAGTTCTGGGGCGTGACGACCTACCGGGGCTTTCACCGGATGAACAATTTGCGCCCCCCGTCATCTTCGGGAAAAATGAGGGATGTCCCCTCCCGCTTCTCCCATACTCAAATGCGCCTCAAAAGAAATTCAGCCTTGTTGGAGAGCTGGAGCCGGAGGCTCGAAGCCTGAGGCTGGATGACGTCTTAGACCTGCCGTCTATTGGGACACTTCAGGTCGGGGTTGAAGTCCTTGGATATCGTGGCACAGACCTGTTGCTGGGGACGGTGGGTTCGGAGCGCTCCCCTCTAATCCGCCCCCAGCCCGGTTATCACCAGGATGGTGCGCCAGTGCGGTTCCTGCCGGAGGAGGGACTTCTCTTCCTTGTGGCTGACCATCCCTGCAAGGGCGTTTCAGATGTTCGCGCAAATGGGCGTCCTGTTCCTGAAGACGAGTTTTCCCTCGTAACCACCCCGCTCAAGGGACGGCAGGCGTGTTTCCTCAGACTTGATAGATGGCCTGTATATGCGCGGAACGCCTCAGGCACATCCCTCCTCCGTTTTGACGGACTTCGCGCTCCAGATTCCTGGGTTGTTAAGGATACTTCAAGCAGTCTTCACACCGACCGTGCCGTTGATGGCTTTCCCGGCATCACAGCCGCCCGGCTGGACAGCGACCACTCTATGATGGCGCTCTGTTTCCGGGAAAGCCTCAAAGGCGGGGCGCATTGTTTTGGCGTCCTGACACGCGCATTTATCGAGGTGCAATATTTTGCCTCGGGGAGTCTTCAAAACAGGGCATCTGTGATGTTGCGTGTGGCAAAGGGCGGCGCGGAAAAAGAACTCTCCCTTCCCTTGCCGGAACGTGAATCTTCCGTTGCCATCCTGCCGGAGGAGAGGCTCTCCGTTTCCGGCACCGCCATGGGAGGGAACGCCGCAACGTCCGTCTTTCCGCAGAACTCCTGCATTGTGCCCTTTGACGAGGTGCAGGGGGAGAGCGTCCTCGGCGGTGGAAATTACAGATGGAAGGATTCCGCAAACGCAAAGGATGGTCATTTTGGCAGCCATACTGTGAACTTTGCCGGACCATCGGTCTTTTCCAATGCAGAGCCTTTGATTTTGCGCCTCCGCCGCAGACCCATGCTCGATTCCGCCGCAACGCTTGCCGGAATTCATTTCCACGCCCTTATGGACAGCAACGGCACATCATTAAAGGATGTCCGCCTCGCCATTCGCCTTGCCGACCGCTTTAATGGCGCCGTCGCCTTCCGTGTGGATGGACAAAAGCGGGAATATGTCTATGAAGTGCCGCTCGCCGGCGTGACTTTTGAACAACTTGTGGACAGCGTGACGGAATTCCGCGTTGAGGTGCCTGACGGGACAGCCCTGCGCATCTATGAATCCTGGCTTGAGATTTTGTATCGCCTCAAGCCGCCTCTGACAGATAGCGGCGCTCCTCCCGTTCCTCTTGAGATGGAGGGACTCCTTTCCCAGCGCTCTATAGAGCTCCCCACGCAACAGGTCTCTCATTGCCTTGAGATAACAGAGATGGTTATGGCGGGCGGCGGGTGGGAATTTTTCCGCGGGGATGAGAATGGACCCGTTATCGAGATGGACTTCTCCGGCTCTGAGGGGAGTGTTCACATTTCCGATGTTGCCCTTTTACTGGAATATCGCCCACTTGTAGGGGAGGTGATGGCTGAGCGCCTGACGGCGACGGTGGAGGGGTTGTGCGAAAACGGCGTCCTCCTCAGAAATCCCGCCGATGTGGTGCATTACATCCTGACAGGTAAGGAATTCATGGGTTTTTCATCTGACAGGGTTGATGAGGATTCCTTCAATTCAATGAGGGAGCATCTGAATTCCGCAGGTCTGGTTTGCGATATGTATCTTTCCCAGAGCCGGACTGTGCGGGAACTCCTGCTCGGGGTTTTGAAAGAGGCGGGCATCCGCCTTGTTTGTGAAAGCGGGAAATTCCGTCTCCTGAGAAAACCTTTCATCCCTTCCGAACTTGGGGAATCGCATGAGGTCTCATTCTCCTTGAGCGAGCCTCTTCTACTTGAGCCGGAGCCGGTGGTTCATGTTGAGGACGAGGCGGGGGAAGATGGACGCAGGGTGAGCCTCCTTCTGCCCCTCAGTTGTATTCATATGGAACGCGGCGACCGCGTAAGCGTCTCCTGTTCCTCCTCTAATCTTGAGGGGGCAACAGGGGAGATTATCCGCTGCCGGATGCCGGAGCCCGACCTTGTGGAGTTGCAGACCCTTCTGACCGGCTGGGGGAGTGTTTGCTGGCGATATGATGAGGGGACGTTTTTATGGCGTCTGGAATTTGGTCGGGCGATGGTCTTTTCCATCTGCGGCAAAACTGTGGCAAGGCTTGAGAAAAACGGCGACCTCTTTCTTCTGGGTGAGGTCAGGGAACGCACGCTTGATGAGGACCGCCTGTCAGAGCCAGTCCGGTTTGACCCCGCATCGAGGCGACTCCTTTTTGGCGCAGGGACAGGCTCCGATTACACGCTTGTCTTTGCAATAGATGCCGATGGCAATCTCCTCACGAGGGGTGAGGTGGTTGAAAAACATCCGCCCATTGGTCTTACGTCAGACGCATTTTACAAATCCATCCATTATGGTGAGGAATACTATTTTGTCATTTCTCTGGACCTCCGCACATGCCTTCTGAGCGCCGCGCGCTCCACTGCGGCTATTTTTCTCAGGGGCGAAATCATAGAAAAAACCAAGTGATTCGTAAAGAAGGAGATGCAAACCATGAAACGGCGAATGGTTACACTTTTAGTCTTGTTCGTGCTTTTGGCGCCAGGGATGGCGCCTGCCCTGAAGACCAATCAGGTTGAATTCGGCAAAGATGGCGCATATGATGGACATGTGACAATTTCACGGGACGTCTCTGGAAATATGCTTTTCAAGGATGATTCCCTCACATCGCCCATTGCACTTGCAACCATTGCCCACGGCGTTCGCAACCATGGAGAGCTGACCGGTCTGGGAAATGACGATCATACTCAGTACCTGAACACGGGACGCCATGGCACCGCCCACACCGCCGCCTTTAACAACAATCTCCCCATCGGACCAGATGTGATAAATAACACCACCATCGGACAACATGTCCAGGATAGCGATATACACATCTCAAGGTCGCTGGGCGAGATGATTGTCGGTCCCTGGAAGTTTGACGTCCTGCAGGAGTTTCGCGGCAATATCAAGTTATCCCAGCATGGGCTTCCGGGTAAGATGGATATTTATTTTGAGGATGGCGAAAGCGACGCCCATCTCCGCTGGAATAAACTTTACGACAGGTTTGAGTTCAACAGGATGCTTTACACGCCGGATGCAAATTTTGACAGTGTGACCGCCACCACATTGCGCATTGGCGAAGACCTGTATGGAAATCGTCCCAACTACCCTCCCGGCGGCAGGATTTCCAACTTCGTCAGTATTGAGGGCATTGCATCCGAAAATCTCCTCGATAAGTCCG
>JAPLSR010000428.1 GCA_026398545.1 Candidatus Sumerlaeota bacterium
TTCAGAGGTTGCCGCTTTTCATCAATGTCTTCGGGGTTTACACGTCCTCCATATATCAATACTGTGCCGCGCCATTTGTTATGCTGGGGGGGCTGAATGAATGGACAATCCGCCTGCCTGCGGCACTGGCAGGTATTTTGACGGTCTGGCTTGTATATCTCCTTGTTCTGGCGTGGACAGGGGACATCTTGGCGGCTCTCATTTCCGCCGGACTTCTTGCCGTCTCCCCCTGGCATATCATGTTCAGCCGCTGGGCGCTTCAGGGCATCCTTGAGCCGCTTCTTATCACAGCGTCGCTCCTTTTTTTCCAGTATGGACTCTCCCGCAAGCCGTCCTATCTTATTTTGTGCGGTTTATTCTCAGGACTTGCCTTTTACACCTATGAAGTGGCGCGTGTTTTTGTTCCACTCCTTCTTATTTGTCTTTTTCTCATTCACCGCAGGGCGCTTTTGAGAGAGAAAAAGTGGGCAGTGGGATGCGTGCTTATTTTTCTTGCCATTGCCCTTCCCACGTTTATCTATTATATCGCGGGTGCGCATTCAGCCCGCTTTGCCCGTTTATCCGTATTCGGCGCAGGTCGCAATCTCAGCGAGTCCCTCATCCTGTTTTTGCGAAATTATCTGAAGCACTACAGTCTGGATTTCCTTTTTTTGCATGGCGACAGTGAATTGCGGCACAGTCTTCCCGGCATGGGGATGATGTATCTCTTTGAAGCGCCCGTGCTCTTTTACGGGCTTTTACTCCTGATAAAAGAGGCAAAACCTTATCGGGCGCTATTTTTATGCTGGTTTTTCCTGTATCCCATCGCTTCTGCCCTCACAAATGAAGGCATACCGCATGCCCTGCGTTCCATCGTGGGACTTCCGATGTTCCAGGTGATTCTGGGGATAGCGGCGGCACATCTCCTTATACGTGTGAGGGAATTCCTCCCACAATGCGCCGTCGCAGAAAATCCGGAAAAACATGCCCGCTTAACCCTTCTTGTGCGGGGTCTTGTCCTCCTCATAATTCTAACTGTCGCCATAAATGTCATCCGGATGGGGCGCAACCTGTTTCATCACTATCCTTATGAATCGGCGGAGAACTGGCAATATGGCGTCAAACAGGCGCTGGACATTGCTCACAAGAACGGTGCATCCCCTGACAGGGTGTTCTTTTCCGGTTATATCACCTATGCCCCATATCTGGTGATGACTTATGACAGGATAGACCCTGTGAAATTGAAAAGGGAGGGAATCTCAGGTCTGGGCTACAATTTCCTTCCGCCCAATCTGCCGGTCGAACAAATCTGGTCCAGACTTCCTGAGGATTCCTGGTTAATCCTTTATCCCTGGGAAAATAGCAGCATGAAACCTGATTACATCATTCCATATCTCATGCCTCGCTCCAGCCCCTTGCCTCTCTCACCCGCCCTGGAAATCTTTATCAAAAGGAATGGTGGATGAAACAATTTATAACTGCCATCGCATTCCTTTTAATTATACAGGCTGTTATGGCTGGGTCGGTCTTGTTTAATGGATGGGACATTGAAGAGGAAATCCAGACGGGAGGACGCGCCACTCCGACCAGTATCTGCAACGGTGACCTTTTAATCATTCATCCTTGCAGAGGAGTGAGACCGGAAACGCGTGCGGAAATTGAGAAA
>JAPLSR010000021.1 GCA_026398545.1 Candidatus Sumerlaeota bacterium
TAGACCTTGTCATAACGGACCCCCCTTTTGCCATTAACTTTACTCCCCGCCGCTCCAATTATAATCGGAAATCTTCCCGTGTTTTAGAAGGTTATAAAGAAATTGCCCCGGACGAATATCTTGATTTCAGTATTAGATGGATAAGGGAAGTCTTCCGTATTTTGAAAGAAACTGGAAGCATTTTCGTCTTTTCCGGATGGAATTATCTTAAAGACATCCTGACCGCCGCCGATGAGACGGGTTTTATAATTGTAAATCATATCATCTGGAAATATCAATTCGGCGTGGTTTGTAAAAAGAAGTTCGTAACTTCACATTATCATTGTTTATTCATGTGTAAGAATGATGCAAAGAGAAAATTTTTTAACAGCGCCAGATATAAGAAGGAGGAAAAATCAAAAAAAGGTGGAAGCATGAGATATCAGGATATGGAAGATGTCTGGGTAATCAACAGGGAATACTGGCATGGCGACAAAAAAACGCCCACCAAACTGCCCGCCGCGCTTATTGAAAAAATTCTCCATTACACTACTGAACCTGAAGACCTGATTCTTGACCCCTTTCTTGGCTCCGGTCAAGTTGCCGTAGTCAGCAAACTGAACAATCGACGTTATATTGGTTTTGAGATTGTTAAGGAATATTACGAATTCGCCAGAGAGAGGCTGGAAAAAGGTATATATAGAATAAGCGATTCGGAGAATGATGAAATCAATGCCGGGTAATTATCCATATTCTAAACATTACAATTCACCTGAGCAGACAGCAATTCTCGGATTCTCAAATTCTCAGATTCTTAAATTCTCAAATTCTTTAAGACTCTCTCCGGCGTGAATGGGGTTTTGCGCAGACGGATGCCCACGGCATCAAAAATGGCGTTGGATATGGCAGGAATGGGACCGTTGATATTAATCTCGGATATGCTTTTTGCGCCATAAGGACCGCTCGGCTCATAGGTAGGGACAAGGATGGTTTTGATTTCCGGCAGGTCGCGCGCACTGAAGATTTTATAATAATTGAAATTAGGATTCAGCATCCGCCCGCGCTCACCAAAGAGATATTCCTCCGTCAGGGCGAATGAGATGCCATTCAGGACGGCGCCCTCGCATTGTCCCTCCGCCAGAGGTGGATTAAGGGCAACACCACAATCCACCGCCGCCACATATTTGACCACCCTCATCTTTCCGGTCTCCGTGTCCACAAGGACCTCGGCGAAATGCGCTGCAAAGGGCGGGGGTGATTTGTGCGTTACGTGGGAGGCTGTGCCTATAATCTGCCTCTGGTTCCGCTCATAAAGGGTACGATGTGCGATGCGGGAAAGGGACGCCTTTTTCCCGCCCACGCGCACCTCCCCATTCTCCAGAACCGCATCCTCCTTCCTTGCGTAAAACATCTCAGCCGCCACGGATATGATTTCATCCCTCGCCTGCTCCGCCGCCTTTTTGACCGCCATGCCGGAAAGATAAGTCGTGCTGGAGGCGTATGCCCCAACATCAAAGGGCGTCATGTCCGTATCGGAGGAATAGACGATGATATTCTTCAACGGGACGGTGAGGACCTCGGCGGCAATCTGTGCAAGGACAGTGTCGCTTCCCGTCCCGAGGTCGGTTGCGCCGATAAGAAGATTAAACGAGCCATCCTCGTTCATTTTAATTGTGGCGGCGCCCATATCTATCTCCGGGATGCTGGAACCCTGCATCAGGCACACCATGCCCAAACCCCGTTTCACAGGACCCGCGCCCGGCTTGCCCCTCTTCCTCGCCCAGCCAATCTCCCGTGCGCCTCGCTCCAGACATTCATCCAGCCCGCATGTTTCAATCACCATCTCCACGCCCGTTTTTCCCTCGCCCAGCGCCTGAAAAACAGGCGAGGTCTCTCCGGCGCGGATGTGATTCCTTCTGTAAAATTCTAAAGGGTCCATCCCGATGGCGTGTGCCATCTCATCAATCTGAATGCCCAACGCCGCATACCCCTGAGTGGCGCCATAGCCGCGATATGCACCGGCAACGGGAAGATTCGTGTAAACGGAATCCCCGCTGAATGCGATGTTCGGACAATGCACAAGGGGGAGCGTCTTGCTTCCGGTGTTGCAGAGCACTGTGAGGGCGTGCGACCCGTAAGCGCCTGTATTCATCAACACGCGCAGGTCCAGCGCAGTGATATCCCCATTCTTCCTGACACCTGAGCGCAGACGGATGCGCTGGGGATGGCGGGTGCGCGAGGATATAAATTCCTCCGCACGCGAATATGCGAGTTTTACAGGTTTCTCCGTCCTGAGCGTGAGGGCGGCGGCGATGCCCTCTAAAAAAACCTCCTGCTTGGCGCCGAATCCGCCCCCGATGCGCGGCTTGATGACGCGCACGCTGGAGACCGGAATCCCCAACACCCGCGCGACTATACGCCGAACATGAAAGGGCACCTGTGTGCTTGTGCGGATGACAAGTCGCCCCGCCTCGTCAAGATATGTGATGACCACATGCGTCTCAATGGGGCAGTGTTGGGCGTAATGGGTTTCATACTCATTATCAAACACAAAGTCCGCCTCGGCAATGCCTCTTTCCACATCCCCTATCCTGACATCCACACCTGCCGCCTGATTGCGGGCGGGATTGAACGGCGTATGAATGAGGACATGCGCCTCTTTTTCATCATGGATGACAGGCGCACCCGGTCGCATCGCCTCGGAGGGGTCAAGGACGGCGGGCAGGACTTCATACTCCACATCAATCAAAGAGAGCGCCTCTTCAGCGATTTCGGGAGAGTCCGCCGCAACGGCGCACACGCGGTCGCCCACAAACCTCACCTTGTTATCAAGGAGAAATGTGTCATAGGGCGATGGTTCAGGTGCGCCCTGACCTGCGGTTGTGTGAATCACGCGGGGAAGGTCTTTCCAGGTCAGGATGGCGCGAACGCCGGGGAGTTTCTCAGCCCTGCTTGTGTCAATTTTCCTGATGAGCGCATGGGCGTGGGGACTATAAAGAAGCCGGGCATGAAGAAGGTTTCGCATCTCAAAATCCGCGGTGAACTGTGAACGTCCAGTTGCCAGCGCCAGCCCGTCAACCTTCCACTCAGCCTTTCCAACGGTATGAAACTTCGGAATTATTGTCATTCTCACATCTCGCTCTAAATATCCGATTGAAAAATTGCGCCCCTATATTTACCGCCCCTTCGCCCCTTTCATCCTCTTCGCCGCATCCTGCACAGCCTTGATTATCTTCACATATCCCGTGCAGCGGCAGAGATTACCGTCTAATGCGGTTTTAATCTCCTCCACCGATGGCGCAGGATTTTCTGCAAGGAGCGCCTGTGAGGAAAGGAGCATCCCGGGTGTGCAATATCCGCACTGGACGGCGCCGGCGTTCACAAATGCCTCCTGCAGAGGGTGCGGGCGAGCCGGCGTGCCAAGCCCCTCCGCCGTGATAATCTCACGCCCCTCGCACCGTGCGGCAAAAACCATGCAGGAATTCACGGCACGCCCATCGAGAAGCACAACACAGGCGCCGCAATTGCCCTGACGGCATCCCTCCTTGACGCTGAAATATCCCTCGCGCCGCAGGAGGTCAAGGAGCCTCTCGCCGGTGGCTATCGTCAAAACTTTGTCCTCGCCATTGATTTTTACCTTCAACAACATCTCTCCAACCTCAGTGGTCTCCTGAAGCGCGTTCCGAAGCTATCTTTAAACATCTCCGCAGAATCACCGGAATAATCTCCCTTTTATACCCCTCAGAAACCCTGATATCCCTCAGGATGGAAATCCCGTCAGTCCCTGCTTTTGCGGCGTCCTCAATCAATTCATCCCTCAATGGCTGACCTTCCAGTATCTTCTCCGCCGCCAAAAGGCGCACAGGCATTGGGGAAACCGCGCCGACGGCAATCCGAGCCTTATTGCAGACACCGCCCTTCACGGACAAAAGGACTGCCACATTGGTCAGGGCAAAATCCGTCTCCGTCTTTGAAAATTTCATGAACGCCCCGTCAGCGCATTCAGACGGCGCAGGAAGGATAATCTCTTTGAGAATAGAGCCGGTGCCGATAAGACGGCGAGGCTGAGTGGAAAAAAATTCTCCCGCCCGAATCAGCCCGTTACGCTCACCCACGACCCTGAATCTTGCATCTAAGGCAAGAAAAAGGACCGGCAGGCTTGACCAGATAAACACCTGCATCACATTTCCGCCAGCGGTGATAAGGTTGCGAAGCGGCGTTGTGGCAATGGAAAGCGCAGTCTCCCGCACCATGCCGCCCGCATAAGAGGAGAAAAGGGGATTTTTCAAAAGCTCCCCAACGGGCGTGGCGGCTCCGATGGAAATGCCGCCCGATGTCTCCCTCACATAATTCATACCGGCGCGGGAAAGGTCGATAATGACTTCCACACCCTTACGCTTTCGCAGGAGCGCCGTAGCTTCAGCGGAGGTGCTTGGTGCGCCAAAGGTCAGACCCGTCCCACCGGCAAGCAGAAAGCATCTCCCCTTTTCGCGCTTAATAAGCCTTAAAACCTCAGAGGCGCGGGTGGGGAGAAAATATTCCCTGACATCTGTGAGCGGCATGTTCATAATTGATACGGCAAATTAAAATGTCATCCTACGACATGTCAAGTGCATTGGGAATGACGCCTATTTTGACGCAATGGCAAGTGTCACCACCATGCCACCCCAGCGGCTCCCGATGGGAAGGAGCGTCGCCTCATAATCCTCCATCCGTCCGGGCGCCAGAGTTATCTCAACTGCCTTCCAGTGCTCATTCTTCCCCACCATGGGGACGCGCCTCATCAGCATTTTTCCCTGAACCCAGACGCCGGCGAGGGTATCCACCTTCAGTTTGTCGTTGGAACTTATATAAAGCGTCACGGTTTTTGTGGACTGCGTATCATTTGTGAGGGGCAGGGGGAGTTTATACATCACGGGATAATTGCCGCCGAAGAAGAGGTGGCTTGTTTGGCTGACGGGGTCAAGGACGGGCATCTCATCGGCTTGAAACGTCTTCGGCACGGCGGCGTAATGACAGAGGTTGCCAGTGGGTCCGCCGGGGGAATCCGCAATGGCGAAGGAATATGATGCCGATTCAACCTGCGCCAGAGCAATGCGACCTGATGGGGTGCGGCTTAAGGGAAAGACCTCAATCGTTGCGGCATTCCAACCCGCTGTGCCTCTCGTGAAGGAGGGCCAGGCAACCGGAGGTTGTGAGAGGTCAGGCATGGGGCGCGCCTTCTCAATGCCGGGGTCTTTTTTTCCCAGCCAGGCGTAATCGCAGACCCAGAGGTCGCCCGAGGCGATGCCGAGGAATATCCCGCTCCAGGGAAAGTCGCCCACAATCTCACGCTCCTCCCAGAGGGTGACGATTTCACCGGCTTTGAGTTTGATGATGCGGCGTCCATCGCCGCGGAGAGCCGCCGCCCATGCCCGCTCATGGTCCCAGTCACGCGTGGTGCCGGCGCCTTCCATCTCCAGCGTTACATCTCTGGAGTTAATATTTTTTGCAACCAGCCTGTAGCTGATTCGCCCGCCCAGCTGTGCCTCCTCCTTTTTTATGTACCAGTGGTAGGGGAAGAGTTCGAAGAAAGTCCCACCTGGAACAACAGCGCCGCAGAAATAATAGGCAGGCTCGGCATCGGCAAGATAAACGGTGTTCGTCCGGGGAAATGTCACATGCTCGATATCGGAAATCCAGGAAAAGGTGTTGGGCTGGCGTGTGAAGCGGGCGTCCCGTTCCGTCAGCCACACTTGTTTGAGTTCTTTCGGCAGCGGTTCAAATTTCCCGGTTGTGTCGAGCGTTATTTCACCCCGCGCGCAAAGTGTCAGAAGCGCTGTCATAAAACAGACGCAGAGAGGGATATTCCTTGCTGTCATCCACTCACCTCCTGAAGACCTTTTTTCTGAGATAATCGATATCGCCCTTTTCCGGCAGGAAAAATGCGCTCAGGGAAATCTCTGGATTCCTCCTGATGAAAAAGAGAAAAAACAAAATCGCATGGATGAAATACACCGCCGCCGTGGCGATGCTCGCACCGTTAATCCCCCACATCTTTGTCATTGCGTAACAGATGACAAGGCTCACGGGCAGAACAATCCAGTTGATGAGACCCGGAATGGACGGCTTCCCCAGATGAGCCGTGAAATATATGGCAATAATACGACTGCTGTTCATGAAAATGACGGATATTATCAAGAATTTCAGCGGAAATAAACTCCCCAGAAACTCCTCCCTCAGAAGGATGTGGATGCAGGCGCTTCCAAAGGCATACATGAGGAAACCTCCCAGGATGTTCACATACAGATTGTAGCGAAAAACCTTTTGAATGAGGAGCGGGGCATAGTTTTTCTCCGCATTGACGGCGGGCTCATACGTGGCACGCTCAAGGGAGCCGCCAATGAGGGTTAATTTGTCGGAAAATGTGGATGCCTGACTGTAAAGCCCAATGCCCGCCTTCCCCAGAAGACCCTCAATCATCAACCAGTCAAATCTCTGGAGGAGCGTCGCCGCCACATTGCCAATATAAACCACCCATCCGAAGGAGAGCATCTGCCTTATAAGGTGAAAATCAAACCGCTCAAACAGCCCATATCTACGCTCCATAATCACGAGGGAGATTGCCAGCGTGATGACCTGAATCGCCACCCAGGCATACACAAGCCACCGGATTTGGGGAAAGGTGAATGCAATCAGGATGATGATGGGGGCGCTCTGGGCGATGCGGTTCCACATGGTCAGGCGGGCGTATGTCGCAATCTCCCCGAGTCCAACCATGATGCCCTGCCAGACCATCTCATACAGGGAAATCGGGAGAAGAAGCGCCGCAAGGAAAAGGAGATGAGGCGGAACGTCTCTGAAGATGTGGGCGCACACCAGCCCCTGAAAAAAGTAAAGGACGATTCCAACAAGCACACTGACAATGATAATAAGCGTCACGGCGGCGGAATGCACCTGCGCCACCGAGGCGTTCCTTCTTCCGGCAAAAACACGGGTCGATATCTCGACGCCCATGTTGGTGAGATTCATGAGCATCGTGTTTGCAAAAAGGACAAGCACATACTCCCCGCGCCCCTCTTTGCTGAAATACTTGGAAAGGAGTATCCCCGCCACAAAGGAGACAACAAGCGCCGTATTCTGGGCAAAATAATCAATGGCGCTTTTCCGCGCAATGCCCATTTTCTCTCCTTACAACACGTCTCCAGAAATTTATCAATTCATAATGAAATAAGTTTTACGTCTCAACTGATTTCTGTAAGCCCGCAAGATTAAAGACAAATTATTTCATGGACATCTTATCAGGTATCGAGAGAAAAAATTTACGAAGATAAAGAAAATGGACATGATAAATGACAATTATAAACGGAAACTCCGGTCAAAAATCGGGAAATATTTCTCCCCGCCGGCGGCGCTCAAAAATGACTCTGGTCTTTATCCCTCACCGCTGAAATTTTATGACGGACGCCATATCCTGACTCAAGAGGACTGGCAACAGCGAAGGCGCGAAATCCTCGATTACTGGCACGGCGTGATGGGCGGATGGCACGAACTTCTCGCAAAACCCCGCATCAGATATATAAAAAAGGAACATGTGGAAAATTTCACGCGCCACACCGTTTCAATTGAATATGCCGCCGATAAATTCATGAACGCCTGTATCCTTATCCCCGATGGCGACGGGAAATTCCCTGCCGTCCTCGTTCTCTATTACACGCCGGAGGAGGGCGCAGGTCTGAACCCGCAAAAACGCCTCCACATAGACTTCGGTTACCGCCTCGCACAGAGAGGATTTGTGCCTCCTGCCTTTACGATAAATTCGCCTGCGCGGCATGGTCAGACCCTGGAATCGTCTTTGATGAGACGCGGGCGGATGTGAATTACTGGGAGCCATGGTATTTAGGATTTGAGAAGGGCGTTACCGGCGCGATGGGCTTTCCGGGCGCCACCCAACCACGGCGCGGCGCTTATAAAATCCTCTTTGAGACGGGACATGACCTTGTTGCACTGCACACACTGATGGCGCCGCGTCCTTTTTTTGTCGCCGGCGGCTCTGAGGACACGCTCAACCGATGGCGAGCCTTGAATCTCACCGTCGCCGTGAACAGTTTTCTTGGATTTGAGAACCGCGTGGGCATGATGAATCGAAAGGAACACAATGTGGACATGGAAACCAATGAGACTATATGCAATTTCTTTGAATACTTTCTGAAATAAGCGGACACATCGGAATTTCCGCGCCCGGCTTCAGCGAATCTCCCCCTTGCGGATGCAGGCGGCAAGATGGGAGGGCGATGCGGCTGAATCGACAGGCTCCAGCGGAGGGACCGCCTTCGTGCATGCGGGAATCATATAAGGACAACGCGGATGGAAGGGACATCCCGATGGGGGATTCATGGGGCTCGGCGTCTCGCCCTGCAGCACCATTTTCTCCCTGCGCCGCTGCGGGTCGGGCTGAGGTCTCGCCTCCATCAGGGCGCGCGTGTATGGATGCGCAGGACGGGCAAAGATTTCCGCCGTTGCGCCGCGCTCCATAATCCTCCCCAGATACATCACAATAACCTCATCGCTGATATATTCCACAACGGAGAGGTCATGCGTGATGAAGAGATATGTCAGGTGCATCTCCCTCTGCAATGAGACAAGGAGATTCAGCATCTGCGCCTGAACGGAGACATCCAGCGATGAGACGGGTTCATCAGCGATGATGACATCCGGCTTCAGGATGAGGGCGCGGGCAACCCCGATACGCTGGCGTTGGCCGCCGGAAAATTCATGAGGATAACGCATGTCGGCATCCGCCGGAAGCCCCACCCGCACCAGCATCTCACGCACCTTCTCCACCTGCTCCGCGCGGCTCCCTATTCTATGGACAATAAGCGGGTCGCGCACAATCTCACCCACCGTCATGCGCGGGTTCAGACTGGAGTAAGGGTCTTGAAAGACCATCTGCATACTGCGCCGGAAGCGGAAAAACTCCGTCCCTGAAAGTGCGGCAACATTGCGCCCCTCAAAAAATACCTCCCCGGACGTCGGCTCCTCAAGGCGGATGATAAGACGCGCAAGGGTGGACTTCCCGCACCCGCTCTCGCCCACAAGCCCGAGCGTTGCATCCTTCTTAAGGTCAAACGAGACGCCCTGCACAGCCCTGACGGCGCCCCGGTGGGACGAGAAAATCCCACCGCGCACGGGGTAGTGCTTTACAACGTCCCTTGCCTGCAATAATGCCTCGCTCAACACACTAACTCCAATGGATAATGACATGCCACAAGATGACCATTCGGGCTTACGGTGCGCATCACCGGCGCCTCTGACCGGCATCGCTTCTGCTCTGTCTCAATGCGCTCCCTCCGGCGAAAACACCTCTCCGCAAACAGGCACCCCGCAGGCGGCTTCAGAAGCGAAGGCACATTTCCTTCAATGGTGAAGAGGGACACATTGCGCGGCGTCCCATGTCGGGGGATGCTGTGAAGAAGTCCGCTCGTGTAAGGATGCCCCGGATGGGCAAAGAGTTCCGCCACTCCCGCGCATTCCGCAATGCGTCCGGCATACATCACCGCCACATCATCGCACGTCTCCGCCACAACGCCCATATCATGTGTGATAAAAAGGACAGCCATTCCGGTTTTCTCCCGGAGGTCGCGGATGAGGCGTAAAATCTGCGCCTGAATAGTAACATCAAGGGCGGTTGTCGGCTCATCTGCGATGAGGAGGTCATGCTCACAAAGAAGCGCCATGGCAATCATGACCCTCTGCATCATGCCCCCGCTGAGCTCATGGGGATAGCTATTGAGACGTGAGACAGGGTCAGCAATGCCGACAATGCCCAGCATCTCCACAATGCGGCGGCGCGCGGCATCGCCACGGAGTCCAAAGCGGATTTTCAGAACCTCTCCCAGCTGGCTGCCGACTGTAAAGACCGGATTGAGAGATGTCATCGGCTCCTGAAAGACCATGGCAATCTCGCGCCCGCGGATGTTGGGAAGTTCTTTCAGGGGGATTTTCAGAATGTCGCGCCCCTTCCAGAAAATCTCCCCCCCGACAATCTCACCGGGCGGAGCCGGAATGAGCCTCATGATAGAGAGGGACGTAACACTCTTGCCGCAACCGGATTCTCCCACAAGCCCGAGCGTCCGACCCTTTTCTAGGTCAAAGGAGACGCCGTTGACGGCGTGCAAGAGCCCCTCCTCCGTGTGAAAAACCACCCTCAGGTCTCTGATTGAAAGTAATGTCATCCTCCCACGCCCGCTCTTCGTCATTC
>JAPLSR010000282.1 GCA_026398545.1 Candidatus Sumerlaeota bacterium
GCGGACAGTTTATCCCGCGTAACCGATTATCAGGACCGTGGGACATGCGTCCTCTTCGGGGACGGGGGCGGTTCGGCAATCGTCCAGGCAAACGCCTCACAGGGGCGCATCCTCAGCCATTATATGGGAGCGGACGGCTCCATGACGGAGCACATCATAATTCCGGCAGGGGGTTCTCGCCTTCCAGCGTCACACGAAACTGTCGACAAGCGACTCCACTATGTCAAGATGGCGGGCAACGAAGTTTTTAAATTCGCCGTGCGCATCCTTGTCCAGTCTCTGGAAAAGGCGCTCGAACGATGCGGGCACTGCGTGAAGGACCTGAAACTCATTGTCCCTCACCAGGCGAACTATCGCATCCTTGAGGTGGCTGCGCGCAAGATGGAACTGGAGCCGGAAATCATGTACAATGACATCGCCAATTATGGCAACACCTCCGCCGGCACCATCCCCATTGCCCTGTCAGATGCCCTGAAGGAGGGAAGAATCAAAAAGGGCGACCTGATAGCCCTTGTTGCCTTTGGGGGCGGCTTAACCTGGGGCTCAGTCATCATTGAGTGGTGAGGAAAAAGAAGTAAGGAGTTTGGATGTTAGCCCCGCAAAATAATTCAATTAATTAACCCGCAGGTTTGTCTTAAACCTTAACTGTTTTTGAAAATATATTATTTGAGTGAACTAACCCAAGCCGTTATCCTGCCCTTCCCGTGACAAACAATAAAAATGTCCAATCAAGCACATTTTCCGGATTCGCGCAACCACATAGCACCTTAAATAAATAGATATTGCCGTATTTTTCTCTAAAAATTATTGACCCTGCACTGAATCTCTTTTATAAAAGTTTCTGGATTATATAATCTAATATAAAAAATGAAATTCACAAAATACTTCGAAGCAATGCGAAGCCGTCCAGACCGAGCGATAATCAAATTAGAGTGGATACAGCGGGCTATTGAGCATCCGATAAAGGAGGTGATTCAGCAAGACGGACGAATTCGTCGCTGGGCATCTATCGAGGAGATGGAAGGTAGATATCTCCGCGTCATACTACTTACAGACGCAGAAACTGTGCATAACGCTTTCTTTGATCGGAGTTTTGAAATATGAAAATAAAATACTTTCAAGATACTGATACATTGTATATTGAATTTAAAGCCGGGGAGGTCGCGGAAACGAAAGACTTAGACGAGAATACACTGCTCGACCTGGACCGTGACGGAAATATCTGTACGATTACGGTGGAGCACGCAAGCGAGCGCGCTGATATTCCGCACTTTTCCTTCGAGCAGGTGGTAGCCTGACAAGCCGTTCTAAAGGATTCGCCCTGTTAAGTTATTTAATATTGCCTTCATTTTTAAAGATAGCAAGCCAGAAAAATTTCGCCATGAGCATTCTTTTATCCTTGGAATGAGGGATAAAATCAATTGGACGATAGGCGGTTCCATCAAGTATTATTTCAAGTTTGCCGTCAAGCCTGTCTTGTTTAAACCGACTCTCTACAATACAATTTTGCTCCTTTCTCAGATGCCAGCGGTTTATTTCCCTGCCATTTATCATCAGACTTATTGATTCAAACTGTTTGGGGAAAAAGCCAACGCCTGTTGATATTTGAATAGTATAATCCCCGGGTGGAATAGTCTGATTGAGGGGAATTTTAACAGGAGGTGTATAAAGCCTCCTGAAGACCTCATTATTGTATTCAATTTCAAGCGGCGAGTTGTAAAACGAACCTTTGCCATCTATATCTTCAGCGCCAAGGAAAACTATGGGGTTTCGAGATAGAACCTCCTGCCGGTGCCATGTCCTCCTTGCAAGAAACCATTTCTTAAGCAGTGTCCAGTCTATATTATCATACCTCACAAACCAATACCATGTCTCATCAAGCAAGAGAGTCCGCTTAAACATCCTGTTCATGAATTCCAGCGTCAGCCACGGATAGTATGGCTCTTCATTCGCCGTGTTTTTATAAATCAGGAGATAGATTCCGGATTGAGCGGGTCTTGCTTGAAGTATCAGGTCTTCAAAGGTCATGACCGGGTATTTTTTGGATGAATAATATTGGTAACCGTTGCAAAAAAGAGTGTCGGTTACAACCAGAATATCGTCCTTTTTCAAAGTCATGTCCATGACGCCGACGATTTCCTTCCAGTCCGGTTTCTCCTTATGAGTGATAATAACAAGGTTGCCGACTATCATTAAAGAAAGAATAATTATAAATGAGATTTTCCGCAACCAGACTCGTGGGTAATTATATATCAAACAGGCAAGAAGTCCGAGAAATGGTCCAAGGCTGAATATCACATAACGGTATTCTAAAAAGGATTTCACGGGCGAGTATGAGGTAAAAAACATAAGAGTCGTGGTGAGGAATGTCGTGGTTAATAAAAGGATGCCCGGGAAGGATTGGAAAAGGGCTGTGGGTGTTTCATGCGGTCTCATTTCCCTTTTCAGCGACCGGAAATAATAAAAAACCATAACGGCAAAGAGAACGGGCGGGAGATGGAACCAGAGCACACTCAAATCCGGACGGTAATATGAGGCGGAATAGGTGAGAAACGCCTCAACATAGCACTTTGGCAGGGCATACCATCTGGGCGATTGCAACCATGCACTTTTCTCCCGGTTATTCATAATCTGTTGAAGAGTAAGTCCCGTGAAAGGCAGGATGAGAAAGATAAAAGAATAAACGAACCCTTTCAATCCGTTCAGTAGTTCCTTTTTCTTTTGCACACGGATGACAATGATTAAAGCGGCTATTTCCGAGATGATAAAAAACAGGGCGAAATAATGTGTTAAATACGCCATCGCCGAGAGTAAGGCAGAGATAATCCACAAGACTTTTTTGTTTTTTTGAGATGCGAGAACGAGAAACCCGCAACTCAACCAGAGGAATGCGCACATCGCCATGTACAT
>JAPLSR010000320.1 GCA_026398545.1 Candidatus Sumerlaeota bacterium
TAATGATGATTTAAAAAATGAATGTGAAAGGAGGTGAGACAATTTGATGAAAAGAATGTTACACATTGTTGGTGGCGTGTGTGTCCTCATGTCCCTTTGCCTCTGTGGGCTTGCCGTGGAAGCGCCCCTCACCTATGAAAAATATGAACCGCAATACAGGGGATTTCAGCCCTCGGCATACGTTGGAATTGAGAAATTAACCGACGTGCCGCAGGGAAACTGGAAACTCCCGAAACTCGTGGCGAAGATTCCAATTTACAGTTTCCTCCGGCTCGGGGACTCAAAATGCCTCATGGTTATTGACCAGAAAGAGGCAACGGACATATTTTACAACCGCCTCTACTTTGATGCCAATGGCAACGGCGACCTCACGGATGACCCCGCAATTGACAGCGCTCCACTCACTATGAGCGCGAATGCGTATATGAGCCAGTGCACATTCCCCCTCATCGACACAACTTATCAGGTGGAAGGGAAATCCATGCCATACCGTTTTGCTGTCTCAGCCTATTGCTATTATCAAGACCCAAAGAGTAAGGATCTCACCAAAGAAATCATCTTGCGTTCCCTTCAGATAAACGTTTCTCCAAAATGCGCATACAGGGGAGGGATTGACCTGAACGGGCAGAAATATCAGTTCATCCTCGGGGATGACAACGGGAACGGCCTGTTTGGTGAAGCGGCGTCTATTGCAAAGGACTATAAGAAAATGGGTGACTACAACCGGCAGATTGATCCCTCGGGAGACAGTTTATACCTGAGAAAGGATACAAATTTCACCTGGTATGACGAGCAGCGTTGCACCAATAAGATTTATCTTGAGGGGAAGTTATACGATTTTGCCATTAATCTGCCACAGGGAAAGATGATTTTGACGCCAACGGCTGAAAATCTGTGCGGAGTCCAGCTCCCCATGGAGGTGGAAAGACTCGGGCTTTATCGGGAGGATGGAAAGGGCAGCATCAATGTCTATACCGCTAAGGGAGAACTCAAGATTACAGCCGGGAATTATCTGGTTCTCGGCTATTGCGTCTTCCGCAAGGATTCCATGGGCGACCTCTGGTGGCTCCAGGCAAATGCAACCGTTGATTCTTCATGGTTCACGGTTACACCGGCAACACCCGTCACTCTGGCATTCGGCGAACCTTATTCGCCAACGGTGGAAATCCCCAAATACGCACTTCAGCAATTTAAGCAAAATCCCACGAGCATCCGATTAGAGATGCTCCTTCTGGGCGCCGGCAGCGAAAAGGTCGCAAACATCAGCCATATTTCCGGAGACAAGACGGACATCCCGCTTTCCGAGCGCAACAAATCTCTTCCAAAGGAAGCAACTTATACAATCTCCACAATGGATGGAGCGATTGTGGCGCAGGGAAAGTTTGAGTATGGCTGAGGCTTCAGCTGTTCGGCCACATGGGGTGGCCAAAAGGCGAAACCCAAAGCTGGCTTTTTAGACGCCTTCTCAAACATGTTCGAAGAGCCCACGGAGAAAAAGGCGGGTCCTCAGAAGGATACGGAATATCAATTCCTCTGCAAATATCAGGCGGGTCCCTTCAAAACGGAACAAAAGGTGACCAAAATCAAACTGACCGTGCCGGAGAAGTAAAAGTCCCAGAATTTCAATCCGCAGACATACCGCAGATTTCTCAGGGAAACTCAAAACCTGAAATTCTTACGGATTCTGCGGATTATTTTTTATAGGACATGATAAACCACGAAGATTCTAAGACACAAAGGGAATATTTTATCCGGCAAGGAGTGCTGCGCCCAGGGCGGTAACAATCAGGGGGTTTTCGGGACGGGTGATTTTCCTTCCGACCTCTTTCTCAAGGAGTTGATGCAGGCAGTCATTTTTAGCCCCGCCACCGACGAAGAGGATGTCTCCCTCCCCGCGGATATACTTTGAGAGCATGGCGGAAAGCCGTCTGGAAATGGTGACATGCAGCCCCAGGGCGATACACTCCTTAGATTTCCCCGCCGTGATAAGAGAGACGACCTCAGATTCCGCAAAAACGGTGCACATGCTGTTAATGGGGAAGAAATCCGGCGCGCCAAGCGCCAACCGGACAAATTCATCGAGGGATACTTCAAGCGTCTGCGCCATCATCTCCATGAACCTGCCTGTGCCGGCGGCGCATCGGTCATTCATCTCAAAATCTATAACCCTGCCATCATCATCAACCCTGATTACCTTGCAGTCCTGCCCGCCAACATCAATGATGACGCGGCAATCTGGATAGAGGTGATGCGCCCCGTGCGCGCAGGCGCGGATTTCGGTCACGCGGCTTGCGCCAATCTGCTCGCACACAAGGTGACGCCCATAACCTGTCGCAACAATATGACCGGCTTTGAGATGTGCAAGGGATTGGCGGACCTTTTCAAGCGGGTCGGCAGCCGTGGGAAAAATCTCCAAATCGGTTACAACAAGGTTCTCCAGCCTCACAATCTTAGTTGTGCGTGAGCCGAGGTCTATGCCTACCGTGCCGGTCATTTCGCCTTCTCCAGTAACTCGGCAAAAGCCTCAAGACGTGTGCGAATCTGTCCCGCATCCTCCTCAGAGTAATCGGTCTCAATAATGATGGAGGGAATGCCCTTTTTTCTGAGCGCCCGTTCAATGGTGCGCGCCTCCACATTATACGTGTGACAATACTGGAGGATGTGATGGACAACGCCGCCAATGCGATAATCATCAACAAGCCTCATAATATTCTCAAGCCGCTCCGTATTGGGTGTAAAGCAGGAGCAATCAATTGTGAAATATCGCTCGGCGATTGAGCGAAGCATGCCTTCAATATCGCGAGGTCCCTCATCCACAAGAGCATTGAAATAGCGGCTTCCCGTGCAGGATTCATCAGCCACGATGTGAAGTCCGGATGTCTCGGCGATATGATGCACCTTGGCGTAACCCATGGGGGCGGGAGAACCTGCAAAAAGGACGCGCCTCCCATCACCATTATACGCTGAGACGCCCCCCGTGACACGTTCCTGCAATTCTCCGGCGAGGGCTTCAGCGTCATCAATGAATGCGCAAATATCCTGGCTCAACGCCATCTGAGAGACAAGAAGCGCATCCAGACCGCTTATTGGCGGACTTTGCAATTTGCGGAAGGCATTAATTTTCTGGAGGACGCGGCGCTTGCGGTTCATAAGGCAGATTGCCTCGTGAAGGCTTTCGGGCATGATGGTTTTGCCGGAAAGTTCCTCCATCATCCTTTTGAATTCCATAACTTCATCCAACCAGAGTTGAAAGTCCTGAGGTCTTTTCTTCTGAGGGAGTTCCAGCACCTTGAACCCGAAGAAGTCCCAGACCTTTTTCTTTGCGTCACACGTGGTCTCCCCGACGACGAAGTCTTTCAGTTTTTTATAAGGGCAGACGGCGCCGATTGCCATGCCAAAGGTGGAGCGGATGAGCGGGCAGATATCGCGCGGCAGGGCTTTATCGGCGAATGGGATTGCCCACGCCGAACCGCCGCAAAGCGGAATGATGAGGACATTAACCGCAAGGGCGACCTCCTCAGGCACATAAATGCAGAAAGTCCCGATAGATTTGCCCCCGTCTTCCCTGTGCCTGAGAACCTCTGTAACACGTCCACCATGGCTTTCATGGAAAGAGCGGTCAAATTGCGCCATGGTTCGGGGGCGATTATTCTGCTTAAGGAAATATCTCTCATGCAGTTTTGATAGACTCTCCATCAGTTGCTCATGGAGGTCAAAATTGACATCCAGTTTTTCCATCAATGCGCGCCTGTCTTCCAAAACCACTCCCCCACTTCACCAATAATAAAAACTAAAATCATAATCTTTTATTATCTTTGCACAATGTCAATTCCTATTCAATCTTTATTGGAAAGTTGACGTGGTTCCCCTCAAAGGCTCTTTCATCTTTTTTAATTGCCACGAATGATTAAATCTTGACAGTCCTGCAGGAAACAAGCAAGGAAGACACATCTAACGTTTTTTGACTAATTAGTCAGACCATCGAACCCGTTTTGTTTGACCTATAATCGATGAAAGGCAGCGCATTATGTCAGAACATGATGGCAAGGAAAACACTCTGCAGATATTTGACAAATGCAGAAAATTCACAACTTCGCTCGAGGCAAAGAGGGCAGGGCTCTATC
>JAPLSR010000315.1 GCA_026398545.1 Candidatus Sumerlaeota bacterium
GGTCGCACTCCCTTGCAAGACGATATGCCTCCACAAGGCTTTCCGCCACGGCAAGCCCGCACGGGTTGGCATGCTTCAGGATGACGGCGGCGGGCTCTTTGAAGTCACGAATACAGTCCAGCGCGGTGTCAAGGTCGGCGATATTATTGTAAGAGAGCGTCTTGCCGTGAAGAACCCTCGTGCGAGGGATGGAATTTTCCCTGCAATCCTCTCTCATGTAATACGCCGCAACCTGATGAGGGTTCTCGCCATAACGGAGGTCAGAGACCTTTTTGTAACGTAGTGTGAGGATTTCGGGAAAGACGGAACCTGCGGGCACCGGCTCCGGCTCCTCGCTGGAACGCAGATAGGAGGCAATGGCGGCGTCATAGGCGCAAGTATGCTCAAAGACGGCTCGGGCGAGGCGCTGTTTCGTTTGAAGAGAGAGGGCGCCGTCATTTTCCCTCAATTCACGCAGGACATCCTTATACTGTGCCGATGAACACAGGACAGCCACATCCTTGAAATTCTTGGCGGCGGCGCGGAGCATCGAAGGTCCGCCGATGTCAATATTCTCAATGACCTCTTCAAACGGCGCCCCCTCACGCGCCGCCACTTTCTCAAAGGGATATAGATTCACAACAATCATATCAATCAGGGGGAGGTGGAGACGCTCGAGGGTTTGGAGGTCCTCCGGATGGCTGCGCCTTGCGAGTATGCCGGAGAAAATCGCCGGATGAAGCGTCTTTACGCGCCCGTCCATGATTTCAGGAAAACCGGTAATCTCCTGGACGGATTTGACGGGGATGCCCTGCTCCTCCAGCGCCTTCATGGTTCCGCCTGTTGAGATGATTTCAACGCCGAGGGCGCACAGCCCCTTTGCCAGGTCAGAAAGACCCGTCTTATCCGAGACACTCACCACCGCCCGCCGAATTTTGCCAGGCATTTTCTCCTCTTGATATTATAAAATTGGTAAAACAGTCAGTAGTTCTGACAGATCATGAAGTGATTTCAATCTGTGATCAAGCCCGCAAATTTCCGTAAGGCATGGTTTATGAACATGGATTAGCCCATCTATACAATCATCGTTAAGAACTTTATCAAGACGAGCAGGATCAAACTCATTTGAGCAAACAAAGAATTTTAAATGTGTTCTTGAACGGAAAGCAGCAGCTTTATAAATAGGACATTCATTTGTGATTTCATTAATGCGATCATGACGCATGCTCCATTTGCAGGAGATGATTACTCTTGGTTGCCCATTTATTGTTCCTAAAATATCAATCCGTGGTTTTGTGCTTCGTCCGGGTAAATGGATGCCAGGGAATATTTGCTCGGCGTCTGTTTCTCGCTCCCAAGTGATCTCCTTACCCCTAAATATTTTTAATAGATACCATATCGCCTCGGCAAATCCAATTCCAAGGGGATTTTGTCTTTGTAATCCCTTGTATTCTGGAATCTGGAATAACCGATCAACTTTTTCCGGTAAATCTTCAATGGGAATATTTAAATTTCGAGAGAGATATTTCTCAACAGCCCGCGCCCTTTCCTGCCATGTTTTACTTCCTGAGCGATTGGATGTTCCAAGAAGCTTATCAGCGTCAATAATATGCAGATATTTTTGACTGGGATAATCAACCTTCATCTCATACCACATTAATGATTGGTAAATCCCAAGCCATGCAGTTTTTGGCACAAACGCTTCAGGGTATTTAAAATGCTCTAAAAGTGAAACAATGTTCTTGGATGTTTCTTCCCTTGTTGGCATAGAATTAATTTCCTTTCACGAAACCCGACACTTAAGGTTTTAAAAATCCAATAACATATTCATGCTGCATTCGCTGTTCTATACGGCTTTGAGCAGACTGCCGCCGCATGGGCAACATTCGTTTATCTCTGTCAATGGGGCGTTCTACAATACCCACAACAAGCAGGCCGTTTGCTTCTCCAAGGCTGGCAAGACATTCATGAGTAAGGACATTAAAACCGCGGATTGTGGATGTTCCCACAACAATAACCGCATATTTGCCATTTTTCAGCACTCGCGCCATTTCTTTGAGGCAATTTCCCATTTCAAAAAAATACTGACGAATCACCTTTTCCTTTTTTTGATCCAGAGATTTTAAAGTTGAAAGTATATTTTCGCATTTATCGCTCAGGTTACCATTCATCGAGATTTTAATTTTTTCTGACCCAATGGAATCAGAGCGCATCCGCGATAATTCCTCAATTGTGTATCCCATCCATACCAGGGAAAATTTATGCGCCCGCATATAATCTATGGCATTGGCATAAGGGGGTGAGGTTACAATAATATCTATGCAATTATCAGGCAGCGGTAATTTGTCCGCACTTGCGCTTTGTATTTCATAAACAGGCTTATATTTTTTAAGAGCATGATAATATCCGCCCATACTTTTTATGGCCAATTGAGCCTTTTTCCGAAACTCTTGAATCGGCGAGCGGAAGGGTTTGTCATATACTCTGTGGGGGCGAGAATGGGCCAAGTCGCGTGCGCGACTTACTCCGCCAGATTTCGTAATAATCACGGAAGAAAAGACAACTATGAAAAAATCCCGAATATCCTTTTTTTCAATGGATAATATTTTCCCTTTCAGGATTTGTAACTCAGCAATTACATCAGGATCAAACCAGTAATTGATGAATTCTTCTGTCCTGGTTCCCAATCTGCTATACATTACAGATGCCTCATCGCGGACGCAAAAAAGATCCTGCTGAATGTTGTCCAACATTTCATTCGAAAAACTATATAGTTCAATCGGATCAAGCGGGGTTGTTTTCACTTTTGAAATAAGAAGCGCCAAAGGATCAATATCAAAACCAATGGATTTTCTTCCCAAAAGGAGTGATTCAACCAGACAGGTCCCCGATCCCATCATGGGATCAAGCACCACCTCCCCTTCTCGAGTTAATGCCTCAATGAAATATCTGGGGAGTTGAGGCGGGAATTTGGCTGCAAAAGGATGAAGTCTATGCGTATAGGAATCTGTTTTAACCCCCGTAAAAGCAAGGTCTCCCCGTAAAACCCCCCTCATGAGATTGTTTGGATTCTCAATAACTGTTTGAAGAGCGTATGACATTTTCTATTCGAAACCATTCATTATTGAATTTAATATATCAATTTCATATCGGGATATATTGTCAAGAATGTAAAAGTTCTCGATCAAGGATTTCGTAAATGGGTCACTAACAGCACCCGGGAGAAAAGGGCGGGATTGCGCCAGTTGTTCGCACCGCCGCGCCAGATAATCTGCCGGTGGGCGTAATCACCAGTGTCCACATCATCAATGGTGAACTCCATCCTGAATTCAAATCCTGCCATGACCGTTTCAGGTGTGAGGTTTTCCCATGGAATCGCCATTTCTATTGTGTAATAATCCGGCATGACAGCGGAGGCAAGGCTCACCCCTTTGAATTCCACACCATCGGGCTGCCAGACCTTGAACATGGGCTGTGGATAAGCGGCGTCAGGCGGAACGGCAAAAATCTGAAACACACCTTGACCGTATGCAGGGCGTCCTGCGGCATCACCCGCCCGCATGTCAAAAAAGAGTTCCAGCGCATCACCCGTCCAGGGGTTTGCCTCGCGAAAGGGATTTGTCACATCACGGTCTTCCACAATGCAGAAAACATAAAGATTTTTCTCATCCCAGGCGGTGAAGACCTTGCCCCTCACCTCTCCGGTCTTCTGTAGAAGGTCCATACCCTGAACGAAATTTTCACGCCCCTCTATGGTAAAGGGCTGGAAATAACTCCAGCCGCCCGGCTTGCCATCAATCTCAAAGGGCAAAAAGGTGCGGGCGATTCCACCGGTCTCAAGAAAGGCGCTACGCCTGAACTCCATCTCCCCTGCCTGCGCAATTATTTTCACACGGCTGCTGAGCGCTGAACCGGCGCGTGGAGGAAGCGGTTGGAGAGAAAATGCAACAGCCCTTCTCTCATCCTTTGCAAGAGTGATTCGCCTCACAGGCGCAAGGCATCTATAATGACTCTCAGGCGCAAGTGTGAGAGTGACGGGCAGGGGACGACCTGAGAGGTTTGTGAGCGTCACGGTGGTGATGGGCTCTTCCGCCTCGGGGTCCATGAGCGCCGGTTGAGAGACGTCAATGGGCGGATGAAATTCATAATACCGCACAGCGGGGAGGGACTCTCTCCCGCTGATATCATCCTTGAAACGGGCTTTAAGGATGAGTTCAGAACCGGCATTTTCCGCAAGGGTCTTTCGCCATTCCTTCGGCACGGCGACCTCAAACGGCACGCTCAACGGTCCCGGAACCGGCGCCTCCACATGACTTGCCAATAAACCAACAGACGTCTGCGAGGTGGGAAGGACATTTAGAAACAATATCCCGCCACGTCTTTTATCGCTGAGATTATAAATCCTTGCCTCGCCCTTGATAGTTTCCGTGTCCATCTCAAGACGCACCCCACCATCATGGAGCTCCACCCAGACCTCCTTCAGACTGCCGGAGAACTCAGAAGGCGCGAGGGGAGTCTTTCCCGCCTGTCCAGAGAAAAGGGTCTGGTCAAGGTCGTAAAGGTCAAAGTTGTAAAAGAAAAGCGGCTCAGCGCCTACATCCAGTGTGCAGACCATGATGTTATGACGTTCTATCTCCTCGCCATATATGTGGCGGATTACAGGGTTTTTCTGCAGGCTCCTGAAGAACACGGTGGGCTTATATCTCTTTCCGTCACGGCTCCAGAGAATCAGACACCCCCTTGCGCCTTTTTTAAAGAGGAGCGCCTCCACCGGCAGGTGTGTGTCATACCTGCCATGATAGCGCATGTCGTCAAGTGCCCCCATGAGATTGATAAGGGCAATCAGCGCCGGTTTTGGCTGCCAGACGCCGCGCCTTTCTTCCATGATGCCCCAGTTGCTTACACCGTGCTCGATAAAGTCCGGCAGGCAGAAATAGAAAATTCTCTCCACACCCTCCGCCAGCGCCAGAGTGTATGCCTGCACAAGATAATTTGCCTGTTTATGTTCCGACTCCGCCACAGAGTTTCCCATCTTCGCGCTCGAGGTGGAACCAATCTCTGTCAGCCAGATGGGTTTATCATAACCGAATCGGCGCATGAGGTTGCGACAGCGCGCAATTTTTCCTGAAATCCCCTCGACGGGTCCGTAATGATGGACGTTAAAGATGTCAAAATACTCACCCCCGCCGTTTTCAAAGACCTTTTCAATATACCGCTCACCCTCTTTGTCAAAATAGGTCTCTGGACCGAAGGTTATCTCACCGGAGCCAAATGTGACGGAGCCAAGGAGGACATCAGCCTGTGGATTGCCCTGTTTGATGCCCAGATATCCCGCCTTCAGGGTGCGGGTATATTCATCCGCCGAACCTAAGAAAAACACGGGGATATCAAACTCATTCCAGATTTCCCAGGCGGCAACTCCCTTTTTGTAACGCCCCGCCGCCTCCTTTGCAAACTTGTAATAAGTTAATGTGTCTTCCGGGGCGAATTTCTGGCGGACCCTCGCCTCTCCCTCCTTTTTCTCAGAAGCCCACACTGCCGTCTCCTGAAAGACCTGCAGGATGCGGAGTCCTCCTTCCGCTTGCGCCTTTTCAGAGATGTCATAGCGCGACCAGTCCCACCTCCCACTCGCCGGCTGAACGTGGTTCCAGGAGAGGCGGTCGCGCACCCACGCAATTCCAAGGCGCCGCAGGACATCCGAGGCGTTCCTTACAAGTTCCGGGGATTGTGTCCGCCAGCTCAGAAAGGCGTCTATAGCGAAAGGGGATTTTTCCGGAGGAGTTGCGTTTCGGGGCTTGCGTATCACGCCGAATTTGCAGAAAGCGCTGGCTGTCTTTCCATCCTGATATTCAAGGTCTGCG
Organism: Candidatus Sumerlaeota bacterium; assembly: GCA_026398545.1. Classification (GTDB taxonomy): domain Bacteria; phylum Sumerlaeota; class Sumerlaeia; order MWCT01; family MWCT01; genus JAPLSR01. The sequence goes on from JAPLSR010000315.1 coordinate 5,841, forward strand.
ATATATGTGTAATAACCGGGCGCAACAACGCCCAGCCTGTCCTCAATAATGGCGCCCGGACTTTGCGGGACGGCAAAGATGTGAGCGAGGAGGGACTCATTCGCGTCATTCTGGAGATGGGTCGTGATTTTCTGGGGAGGCTGTCCCACTCGCATATCAAATGCAAGAGAGATAACAACCTTTTGCCCTGCATAGAATATGTTACCCGGCGCACCGGTTTTGAAACTGACTGCCTCCGGCATGACCTCCTCTGCAGGGATGCGAAGGGTGCAAGCGAAAAGAATGAGGAAAAAAAGTCCCCACCCGACCTGCTCGCCGAACAAGTTCTTCGGCCTTCGCCATAGGCTACTGCCGACGGTGGATGGCAGGCGAGTGATAATATCCCGCATTTCGCAACAATGGGTTTTCATACTTACATCGATGGTTTAAAATTTTTTCGCCCTTCGAGCGCCTTCCCAAGGGTGATGCTATCAGTGTATTCAAGGGAGCCGCCCATGGGTACGCCAAGTCCGATGCGGGTGACTTCGACAGATAGGGGATCAAGCATGCGGGCGATGAAAAGGGCGGTGGCATCACCCTCAACATCGGGGTTCGTGGCAATAATGACCTCCTTCACACCCCCCTCTTTCACACGCCCGATAAGTTCCCGGATACGCAAGTTTTCCGGCGCCACACCCCTGAGCGGGGCAAGGCGTCCCTGCAGGACGTGATAGCGTCCGTGATAAACACCGGCGCGCTCAAAGGCGGCGATGTCCTTGGGGTCTTCTACGACAAGGATTTGACCCTGATTTCGCGAGGGGTCGGCGCAGATGGGGCAGGGGTCTGTTTCGGCAAGGTTGAAACAGAGGGAGCACACAACGATTTTCTCCTTCACCGCCCTGATGGCGCGGGTGAGAGAGAATGCCTCCTCCTTCGGGGATTTAAGGATGTGGTAGGCAATGCGCTCCGCACTCTTTCGCCCGATTCCCGGCAGCTTGCCCAGCTCCGCTATCAGCGCTTCAAATGTGGGTGAACGCTTCACCAGGGCATTACCCCTTTACGAGAGGTTCCGGAGTCTTCATCATGAGACTTTCACACTCAGGTCGAGGATACTCCAATCACGGTGGTCTCCCAGAGGCGACGTCCGCGACAGGCGGTATCAAAAGGGCATCCCCGGTATCTTGAGTCCGCCGGTGAGCTGCGCGAGATTGTTCTGGGAGAGCTCCTTTGACTTGGCAATACCGGCATTAACGGCGGCAAGAACCAGGTCTTCCAGCATTTCGATATCATCCGGGTCGACCGCCTCGCGGGAAATCTTTATGGAGAGGAGTTGCTGCTTGCCGTTGAGTTTTACCTTGACGGCGCCTCCTCCTGATGTTGCCTCAACTTCTTTGTGCCCCAGTTCCTCATCCATCTTCGCCATGCGTTCCTGGAGCTCCTGCTGCATCTTTTGAAGATTTTTGAAATCAAACATGAATAACCCTCCGGCTGATTATGTTATTTTTTTCCCATCCAGATGGGTCAGCTTCGCATCAAACATCTTCTGGACAGCATCGACTGCATCCTTGATGTCCTCATTCTGCTTCAAAAGGTCAATGACCATCCTCTTAGAAACCTTCTTATCCTTGAGGAGATGGCGGTATTGTTCCGCCTCCATATCAACAGAATCGGGCCTTTCTTCCATCTGTCCACCTTCTGCCACGGCATCACCCTCAGACTCAGGGAGGGGCAATACCTCGTTCTCCACATCGAGCGGTGTTTCATCCTGTGGTTCCGCAATGGGAGGAGCAGGCGGGGTGGTTGACACCTGCCCAGATGCTGGTGCGGCAGGACTGATATCACTGGATATTTCCACCTTCACCCTGATGGGCTTGCCTCCAAGGCGAGAGAGAATCTCCTGCATGAAGGCAACGGTCTCGCTCCTGGAAAGCATATTTCCCCACAGGGCTTCGGGCGTCCTGATGGTGAAGATATCATCACCGGTTTTCTGGAATGCGGCAACCTTGAACGCCTGTGCAAGGAGGGGTCTTTTTTCAAGAACAAACTTCTTAAAGCGGCTTGCCAGCTCAGTATCGTCCTTCGCAACTTCAATAGCCTCCTTCGCCGAAGTTGCGACGAAGGCTGAACTGCCAGGTATCTCCTCTGCCACTGATGTGGGATTGGGAGCGATATTCTGTCCGTTGAAGAGGTCCATGGAGGCTGAATCTCTTTTCAGTTGGGGAAGTGTTGGCGGGGGTGGCGCATAATCCATGCCCCTTGGAGCCGGAGATGAAATCCCCTTTTCCATATTTTCAAGGCGCTCCAGGATGGAATCGATATCCACATCTGTCTGGATGGCGCAGAGCCTGATAAATACAAACTCAAGGAGGAAGCGCGTCTGGGCAATGCTCTTGACCCGTTCCTCCAGCGCAAAGAAGTTATTCATCGTGTTGAGAAGGAATGAAAGCGATATGCTTTCCAGAAGGTCGCTGATTTCCTTCATGCGTTCGGCGGAATAGGTTTCGGGTAAAACGGCGACACCTGCCTTCTGAATCAAAAGGTCGCGGAGGAAGCCAAGCATGGTCTTGATGAAGCGTTCAAGGTCGCGCCCCTTGTTCACTAAGTGCGCCACGCGCTCAAGAAGGGAGCGGATATCGCGCTTTGAGAGGTCCCGCACCGTGCCGATAAGGAGGTCAAATTCAACCAGCCCCAGGAGCTGACTGACATATTCAAACTTGAGATTGCCGCCGGAGAGGGAGATGAGCTGTTCAAGCATGACCTCCGCATCGCGCATGCCGCCTTCGGCGCCGGACGCAATCGCCTCAAGGATCGCCGCCCTTTCAGCCTCGTTGACCTTGACACCTTTCTCCCGCGTCAGGATGAGGTCAAGCCGCCCGATTATCTCCTTCGTGGAGATGCGTTCAAACATGAAAATCTGACAGCGGCTACGGATGGTCTCCGGGATTTTTTCAATCTCTGTAGTGGCGAAGATGAACACGACAAAAAGGGGCGGCTCTTCCAGCGTTTTCAAAAGGGCGTTGAAGGCGGATTTGCTCAGCATGTGGACTTCATCTATGATATAAACTTTCTTCCGCGCGGAAAATGAGGCGCGGTTGACGCCTTCCTGCAACTCACGAATATCGTCCACGCCCGTGTATGAGGCGCCGTCAATCTCAATGACATCCATGGAGCTCCCCTGCGTAATGGAGAGGCACTGGTTGCACGTATTGCATGGGGTTGGCGTGATGCCGGTGCGGCAATTGAGCGCCTTGGCGAGAATGCGGGCGATGCTGGTCTTGCCCACGCCGCGGGGTCCGGCAAAGAGGTAGGCATTGGCGATGCGCCCCTCGGCAAGGGCATTTGCAAGCTGTCGCCTCACCGTCTCCTGCCCCACGACCTCCTCAAAGGTCTGGGGGCGCCACTTTCGCGCAAAAACGATATATGTCCCGTTCTCCTGCTTCAAAAAAACCTCCCGATTCATCGGATAAAAGACATCATGGAACAGGAATAAGTAAGTAGGACAGCTACGATGCAAGGTCAATGAAAAAGGAAGAAAGATTGCCGGCACAATCGGATTTTTTTGCGCACCATCCGGAACATTATATTTGATATGGACAGGGACAGCGCCCTCACTTTATATCCTTATAATAATATGCGGTTGCAAAACATGAGTCATATGCTCGGATGCGTTGACAATATCATACACCACAAGGGCGGATGTGTGAAAAAGGGGGGATGTTCATGGCACTGCGGCTGTTAATAGTTGATGACCAGGAGGAAAATCTGAATAGCCTCTCCATGAGTTTCCGCCGCTCGGATTATGATATCCTGACCGCACCCGGCGGCAATGCGGCAATAAACCTCCTCAAGGAAAATGATGTGGATGTGGTCATCACCGACCTGAAGATGCCGGAGGTGGACGGCATGCAGGTCCTCTCTTACTGCACCGGTCTGACACCGCCCGCGGCTGTCATTGTTGTCACAGCATTCGGCACCATTGAATCGGCTGTGGAGGCACTCAAGGCGGGGGCATTCGATTATATCACAAAACCTATCAATTTAAATGAACTGCGTGTGCTGGTTGAGAAGGCATTTGAGCACCGCCGCCTCCAGAAGGAGAACATCTATCTCCACACTGAGATTAACAAGCGTTACGGTTTTGAGGGAGTGATAGGTCAGACGGCGGAGATGCAGCGCATATTTGAAAAGGCGCGGCTCATCGCCAAAAGCAAGGCAACTATTTTGATTGAGGGTGAAAGCGGTACGGGAAAAGACCTGCTCGCCCGCGCCATCCATTACAACAGCCCGCGCGCACGCAAGCCCTTCATACCGATTCATTGCGCCGCCCTGCCGGAATCCCTCCTCGAAAGCGAAATCTTCGGGCATGAAAAGGGAGCCTTCACAGGCGCAATCGCACGCAAGGAGGGGCTTTTTGAACTTGCCGATGGCGGCACGGTCTTCCTTGATGAGATAAGCGAAATCCCCCCATCCGTCCAGGTCAAACTTCTCAGGATCCTTGAAACAAAGGAATTCATGCGGGTGGGCGGGGTTAAACCATTGCAGGTGGATATCCGCGTCATCTGCGCCACGAATAAAAACCTGGCGGAGGAGGTGGAGGAGGGACGCTTCCGCGAAGACCTCTATTACCGGCTGAACGTCATATCCTTCACAATTCCGCCCTTGAGAAACCGCCTCGCAGACATCCCGCTTTTCGTCAAATCCTTTGTGGATGAATTCGCCCGCGAAAACGGCAAGACCATCACAAGCATCTCAAAGCGCACCATGGCGCAACTCATGGCGTATCACTGGCCCGGAAACATACGTGAACTCCGGAACTGCATTGAAAGCATCGTGGTCTTTTCACAGAAGGAGGAGATAGACACTGACGCCCTGCCGGAATATCTCCGTTCCGCAGAAACAAAGGAAATCAGCAATATGTTTAATTGCCCACTCGGACAGTCCTTAGACATGCTTGATAAGAGATATATTCAGGAGACGCTGATGCAGGTGGAGGGAAACCGGACGCGGGCGGCGGAGATTTTAGGCATCAGCCGCCGCACACTCCAGCGCAAACTCAAGGAACTCGGCATCGAAAACGGCTGAGCCACTCATTCAGACCATCACAGGAATATTAAACCACAAAGTCTCAAAGACACAAAATAATCCAGTAAATGTGCTACTCGGCACTAAAATTACTCTAAGTTTAATGGTGATTGACCCAATTTTTTCTTAATTTTTAACCCGATATATATCGCCTTCGCTGATTGCCCCGTTTGATGGGTCATAAGTGTAAGCGCCGCCTTTGGGCGCTGAACTTTTCCCCGTGAGAAGTGTGATTGAAGGTTGGGCAATCTTTGAATTATAAACCTTTTCTATATCCACTTCTAAATCCCAACTCTCAGCATCATTTTCATCAGTGTCTGGTCCCCAGCCATAAAGTATAAAACCTCCCCCATCGGTATAGTATCCATAAGTTGCCCCCTTTGTATCAGAAAAAGGGTCGCGCGGATAACTTTCGATGTATTTTATCGGAGATGTGAGGGCATTTTTTGCGAATGTGTGCATTTGATATGCGCCGGTTCTTTCACCGGCAAATCCATTGACCCCTTCTTTCCCTCTCGCCCAGGGAGGATACTTGTGGTTGTCATTGTAATAACGCTCAAGAGCTTCGGCGAGATATTTCAAATCTGCCCTGACTCGCGAAATCTTTGATGCAATGCACCTGAATCTACCACAATAACGAGGAAGAATAAACACTGATAAAAAACCGAGGAACAAAATTGCCAGGACACGGAAAAGGAACCAATTATTTTTTTCAGTAAATACTGCCGCAACAATAAGAAGAATTATTCCCCCTAAAATCCCCGCCTTGCCGCATAAACCCCCAAATGTAAAAAATTCCAACTTTAAATCGCGATAATATCCAGGAAGGATGATAGCGATAAGCAT
>JAPLSR010000187.1 GCA_026398545.1 Candidatus Sumerlaeota bacterium
TGCCCTTGTGCAGAGGGTTGCCGAATCGGCGGGGGGCAGGATGACCATCATTGGCACGGGGGATTGTCTCCTCGCCGAGGGTGAAAAATTCTTTGTCGCATATCCATTCCTTGATGCCGCCATCCTGAGCTTCATCTCGGAAGATATTGTCGAATACCTGAAGGGCGGGTCAGGACCTTTCAATCATGTTGCATTTCGCAGGGCGGACGGCTCAATGGAACCGGGACGTTTACAATTCCCCAAAGGTGAATTCTCACTTCCCTCGCCGCGTTATGACCTTTTTCCCTTCAAGAAGTACCGCATCCCGCACGGTCTGCGCATTCCTTATGCGGGCATTATCACGGACTATGGTTGTCCCTTTCATTGTGATTATTGCATTGGCGGTGAGCTTGGCTTCCGACTGCGGGATATGGAGAATGTCTTGGAGGAGATGAGAGAGCTCAAGCGGCTTGGCGTGCGTGAACTCTGGGTTAAAGACCTCACATTCGGGGTGAATAAAAATCGCACGCTGGAGCTCCTTGAGCACATGCGCCATGAGCGGTTCGAATTCACCTGGGTTTGTCTTTCCCGCGCCAATGTTCTTGATGAGGAGCTTTTACGCAAAATGAAATCTGCCGGCTGCCACACCATCCAACTCGGGGTTGAAAGCGCCAGTGATGAGCTCCTTCAGCAATACACCAAGGGAATCACTGTTGAGCAGGTCAGGAAAGTCGCCGCCCTTTGCCGCAAGGTTGGCATCAGGATTCTGGCGCATTACATCCTGGGTCTGCCGGGCGACACAATTGAGACCATCCGGCGCACCATCCGATACGCCATCTCCCTGAATACCGAATTTGCCTCTTTCAATATTGCCATGCCGCGAATGGGGACGACCTTTCGCCAGGAGGCAATAGAGATGGGATTGATTACCGATGACCTCGCCACGCTGGATAATTCCATCTCACAGCCGGTATATGAGACATCAGAACTGAGGCGTGAGACACTATGGGCATTGCGTAACGAGGCAATCCGGCGGTATCATCTGCGGTTGTCATTTATGGCTCGGCGACTTCTGGGCGTGCGAACCACGTATGAACTGGGAACACTTTTCCGCGAGGGATTCTCCCTCATCGCCACCACGGTAAAATAAAATTATTTCACAGCCGACTCTTCAATAATAAGGTCGCCTTTTGTGGCGTCGAGGGTGGCTTTTATGCCTAAAGGGAGCGTTGCCGTCAGAGATTCATGCCCGAAAGGGAAGCCATAGGCAACGGGAATTCCGAGATGTCCGGTGCGCTCGCATAGAATCTCTTCAATCTTTTGTGTTGGACGCCCATCCGCTGAAGGCTTCTCCTCACAATCGGTGAAGTAACCGAAAACAATTCCCGCCGCATCCGCCAACTTCCCGGCGTTCAAGAGATGAGTCAACATGCGGTCAACGCGGTAGTTCGTCTCACCGATGTCTTCAATAAAAACAATCTTTCCCTTCGTGGAAAAATCCCAGGGGGTGCCGAGATGGGTGACGAGAAGGCTTAAATTTCCGCCGATGAGGGCTCCGGTGGCGCGCCCCTTTCGGATTGTCCTGCCACGCCTGATACCGCTGCCTTTCAGGATGGAGCCGAAAGGTTCGGGCTTTGAGAGGATGCGG
>JAPLSR010000216.1 GCA_026398545.1 Candidatus Sumerlaeota bacterium
ACGTGCCCAGTTCAAGATAGATTTCATCCCTGTTCAAGGCAACAAAACCCTCCTGATCAAGCCGGCTTTGCGTCAAAGTCAGATACAGCTCTTCATTGGTAGAGGCATTCCTTAACTGCTGGACAAACGATATGCTGTACAGCATGGTGCTGAGTGTGGAGAGGATTTTCAGGTGCGTGCCGGTTTCTGCAAGTGGGGTAAGAAAAAGGAAAATGACGTGCACCGGTTTCTTGTCTGCGGATGAGAAGTCAATGCCCCGCTTGGAAAGACCGACAAAAAATACGACATCCTTGAGAACCTCGATTCTCGCATGAGGAATGGCTACGCCATTTCCGATACCTGTTGACCCCTGTTGCTCCCGCTGTAAGAGAGATTCCAGGATAGATTTTTTTTCATTGATTCTCTTTTGAGTTAGAAGAGAATCGACGATTTCAGTGAATACGCCTTCTTTGGTGTTGGATTTAAGATTTGCCTGGACGGCATTTTTGTTCAATAGTTCTGAAATTCGCATAAGAACACCCCCTCCCTTTCCGACAGGAGGGAAAATATAAAAAAACCAGAGAATGGTTCTCTGGCGTCATTCTCCCTGTTGCGCTTACGAGGTTAGCTGTCGGGCTCGGGCTGAGATTCCCTAATCCTTCAAGAAAAGGATATTCGCCCCAATCCAATAAATGGATGGTCTGGTTCCCCCGTTATTTTCCGGATACCCCATATACGGAATTTTCCGAAAAATATTCAGCTTATTTTTCCCACAATATAAAAATCGCTTTCTTTTCTCACATAGCCTTGCCGATGTCAATGATAATCAGGTGTTCATTTCGATATCAATGTCCATGATAAAAACCTTTGACAGCGTCGGTATGAACCACATAAACATATTTTGTTTCGTTACCGATGGAAGAATTATTAGAGACGGCCGTGCTAAGCGGGGAGCTAGCGGTGCCCTGTACCTGCAATCCGCTACAGCAGGGCGAATGTCCGCCCCCGGGATCGGCTGGTCAGGCAGAATCGGGCAAGCGGTGTTGAAGGCCGGGTCCTGCGCAACAGGGTTCTACGAATCGGGTCAGACCCTGACAGGAGCAGCCCTAAGTTGAAACACCTGTGTGCCGCAGGGGCGCCTGACTGGAGCTGGCTACCCGGCGCTCACTTGGTTGGTCGTTCACAAAGGTGGACTGCACGGCCTTTTTATATTTCTATGAGAAAAATCATCATGCTTATCGCCACGGGGCTGGGAACGGGTTACTGTCCAGTTTCCGGCACAGTCGCATCGGCGTTGGCTGTTGTACTGTATCTGCCCGTTGCATACCTGAACACAACGCTATCCATCGTAGTTCTTTTTTATATTGGAATTGTGATTTGTCTGACAGCTTTGTCAATTCTGACTGCTACACGTGCGGCAGAATGGCTCGGCGAGAAAGACCCGCACAAGGTGGTTATTGACGAAATCGCAGGATATTTTTACGCCATGTTTCTTTTGCCGACGACGCCTCTTTATATCGGAGCGTCCTTTGTTATCTTCCGCATCTTTGATGTCTGGAAACCCTTCCCCATCTGCAAATCACAGGCGCTTCCCAGTGGCTGGGGCATCACAATAGATGATGTCCTTGCAGGAATTTACACCTGCCTATTGCTCCATATAATCAAATGGACTTTATAAAGAAAAATCAAAATTGATCGTTTTAATTTGTCATTCGTAATTTGTAATTCTTATAACAGAGCGGCGAGTCTTTCGCGGAATATGGGACGGCGCAGTTTGGCAAGCGCCTTTCGCTCAATCCTCCTGACACCTTCCTGACTCAAGCCAACCAGACGGCTCGTTTTCCGAAGACTGAGCATCTTTCCATGCTCAAATCCGTAACGCAGTTTCACGATTCGTCTTTCTTTTTCCGTCAGGCATTTGAGCATGGCGGCAATTTTCACCCGCGCCTGAGTCTCCATGCAATATTCAAGAGGCGACCTGACTTCCCTGTCGGGAATCTTTTCAAAAAGAGACGCGGTTTCATCATCATTATTATCATCAAGGGATAGAACCGATTCGCCAAGTTTCAAAAGCTTAACCACCAATTCTTCTTTTATGTTCATCAGCCTTGCCAGTTCTTCTTCGGTGGGCTCACGTCCGTTTTCCTTGACAAATGTGGAAATGGTCTCACCTATACGTCCCACAAGCCGCGCCTTGCGGATGGGAAGGGTGATGAGGGAGCCATTGCGTCGCAGGGCGAGCTGAATCGCCTGTCTTATCCAGAAAGCGGCATAGGTGGAAAACCTGTATCCCTTGCGGTAATCATATTTTTTTATAACTTCAAGAAGCCCCACATTGCCCTCCTGAATCAGGTCGGCTAATGGGACACCACGATTTATATAATGGATGGCAATCTTTATTACAAATCTCAAATTGTGTTTCACAACTTCATCAAAGGCGGATGAATCCCCTCCCTCAAGACGCTTGAAAAGTTCTATCTCCATTTCCCTGGTTAAAACAGGATAGGAAGCCGCTTCACGGATGTAAAATTGGACATTATCGTCAAATTGGTTCATATCCGGACTTCCTGAATGGTTATGGACTAAAAATGAGCAATATACATACCCTTCTTTATGGAAACCATGAACGGAATATATGACATTGATAATATTTAGATTATGGGAAATCCCCTTATGTGCCATATAAAGGTAACATTGAAAATGTGGAATAAGGGAAACAAATTCTGTGCTAAATATCGCACAAGTGCTGGTTTTCGCACCCCGTCATTGCCACCCCGATTCACCAAAATGAAAACAATTACCAATAAGAGTAATATATTGTTTAACAGGGATATACAGGATAAGCAGGATATTAATGATACAAATCCTGAATATCCTGTCTATCCTTGTTAAATTTTATTAAACTATGATACATCGGCGATGCAGGGGGAACCGAAAATATATTTTGAATTATTTCATAGAATTGAGATTGTAACAGAACAGTCCTAAATATCTTAAAAAATATTTGAAATTTTTTACTTGCATAGTTCAATCTCTATTTTTATGTTTCTTCTATAACTTAACAACACCCATTTTGACATTGGAGGGATGAGGGGTTTAAGGAGTAGAAAGTATTCTGAGATTTCCAGTGGAATATGAAGAAAAGACCGGAGGGGGATTTATGAGGAATTTGAAATTATCCGGGAGCGGGGTGCAAAGAACTAATTCAGGGATGTGGATTTTTCTCCTTATTGTTCTTTTCCTGATAACTGCCATCTCTGCAAACGCCGCTGGTCCTCTTTACAAAACAACCCGTGCCAGTAAAATAACCAATAAACTCCTACGCGGTGTAATCAATATTCCCTTTTGTTTTATGGAAATTCCCCGTTCCATCAATCAAAATGTTCAGAATACGGATATCTTTACGGGAACCTTTGTGGGGCTTGGCGAGGGAGTGTTCAAGAGCTCTAAAAGACTCTGCTATGGGGTTTTTGAGACGGCGACCTTCCCGAGTCCTGAGATTAAGACCCTGAATTCCTGGGTGGATCATCCAATACCTTATAAGGAACTTTCGGAATAAATTTTATCTGGATAAAAACAGTTCTTGGGGGAGGTAAAATTCTATGCGTACTGGGAAAAGGGCTCTTGTGATGTGGACGGGGGCACTGCTTCTCACATTACTTGTTGCCTCAGCCGGTGCAGATGACCTGACGAGGTCAAAAAGTGAGGCAGCCAGCATGATGCACAAATTTGGACGAGGGATTGTGAATGTCCTGACAGGCTGGATAGAAATCCCCAAAAATATTGCCGTTGAATGGAAAAAGACCGAACCCTTCACGGGCTTTGTCATGGGCGCTGTTCAAGGGGTTGGATGGGGCGTGGGACGCACTGCCACTGGTTTTTATGACATCGTCACATTCCCCCTGCCCATTCCCGAAGGATATAAACCCCTGATGGAGCCTGAATTTATTCTTCCTGACCTCTGGGGAAAGGACCTGCCATACTTTGATGAACCAATTGAAAAGCCTCTCTATAAATAATTCCATCATAATGTGCATTTACAAAGAGCCCCGTTTTGAGACGGGGTTTTTTCTTTGTCTCGTTTCGCAAACGAGTAAAAATTTATTCTCGTCTATACATCTCTCATGAGCATTGTCTCTCTTGCCATTTGTAATGATTACGCCCGTGACCGTGTTCTTTCGGCCATGCGGGAGGTCCTTGCGCCCCTGGGCGGCATGGGCTCTTTTGTAAAACCCGGACAGAGGGTGGCATTAAAACCCAACATCCTTATGGGCGCATCTCCTGAGAGTTGTATCACCACACATCCGGCAGTTATGGGCGCCACGGCAGAACTTGTTCGAGAGGCGGGCGCACATCCTTTTATTGTGGACAGCCCCGGCGCCGGCATCCCCAACAGCATCCCGTCGGTCCGCCAGACCTACAAAAAATGCGGCTTCGCCGACCTCGGCATTCCGCTTAATGAAAACCTTGAATATGTCTTTTCCCCCGCGCCACAAGCCCGCATCACAAAGCGTATAGAAATCTTAAAAGCCCTTCTTGATGCGGATGTGATTATCAATATGCCAAAGGTCAAGACTCATGTGTTCATGGTGCTGACATGCGCCGTGAAGAATATGTTTGGCGCAATTCCCGGCCTTCTCAAAGTTGGATATCACTCTAAACTGAGCACCCCTGAGCGTTTTGGCGGGATGCTGTTGGACATCCTTGAGGCGGTGCGCCCCACCCTTAACATCATCGATGGTGTGCAGGGTATGGAAGGGGATGGACCCGCGGGCGGGCAGATAAAATCTCTGGGCATTCTCGCCGCTGCGCCGGATGCCATTCTTGCGGACTTTGTAATATGTCACCTGATAGGTTTTGACGCAGGGATGATTCCTTACATGGCAATTGCGCAAAAGGAAGGGCTCTGTCCACGAGATATTTCAGAGGTGCAGGTTCACTCAACCGACCCGATTGAGAAACTGATGCTGCCATTCGCGCCCCCTTCCACCCTCGGAGCGAAATCGGGACTTGTGCAGCACCAATTCCTGAGACGCCTTGTCAACCCCATGTTGAATTATGCCCTGACGCTTCGTCCCGAGGTGGATAAGGAAAAATGTGTGGGATGCGGGGCATGTGTCAGCGCCTGTCCGGAGAGTATTATCAAATTAATTCAGGGTGGGAAAAATGGTCAGGTCGCCCATATCGGCAGACGTGGCTGTATCCGATGTTTCTGCTGCCATGAGATGTGTCCCCACAAAGCCATCCTCTTGTGTAAGTCATTCCTTTATGGATTAATCAACAGACACCAGATTTGAGAATGGGCGGATGACTATCCATTCATACACAAATCAAGGTTTTTCCCATCAAAATCCGTCTTTAAGGATGCGGCGGGCAAAGATGAAACGCTCATCGGTATGTGCATCGTAATAAGATGAAGATTTATCAAAACTTGAGAGATGAATACCCTTTTCATGTGAGGATTGCAGATAATCCGTTCCGCCCAGACTGATTGCCACATGACCGATACGCCCCGTGTTTGAAGCGAAAAAGAGGAGGTCGCCAACGCAGAGATTATCCATGTAGCCCCTGAATGCCACAACATCGCCCACATTGGACTGCTGGTCGGCATCACGGGGGATATTGATTCCGCGCTGCCTGTATATGTATTGAGTGAAGCCTGAGCAATCCATGCCTTGATTGGTTGTTCCGCCCCAGACATAGGGTATGCCCATAAGTGGCGCCGCAATTGCCGTCAGCCGTTCCCTTGAGGCAGTCTCATCTCTCCTGATTTTTCTATATGCCGTCCATTTCTTGAGAGTCATGCGGGACAGGTCTTTCGCATCTGACCAGCCGATGTAACCATCCGTGGATTGAATGAGGAAATATCTGCCTGTCTTGTCCATCTTCATCAGCCGCACCGGAGCGCCCTTGACAAGGAGGTTCAGTTGCTCGGATCTTTCCCGCGGGCTTCGCTTCATACTGAGGGTCTCCGAGGTAACCACAGCATAGGCAAAATCACCGAGGACGGATTCAGGCAAAATGCGGATGGTATTCTCAATCCTGGAAAATCCGATGGTGCGAAGGACGTTTCCCAGACCGGTTTTGTATTCAGGCATGGAAACTTCACCGGAAAGGGAAACCGTGCCTCCCCTGTCCTCCGCCTTGACATCAAAGACTGAACATTTTGGGTCAAATATATTCTGTTCACGAAAAACCAGCATGTAATAGTCCAATTTTTCAATTGAAGGAACACCGCCGGGTTCGTATGTATATAGTATGTGTTTTTTAGAGAACTCCCTATGTTCCTCTCTTGTCATTTTCTCCCACGGCTTGCCTGTCATAGCCACAGGGTCCTGGGCATGTGTGAGAACAGATGGTGCGAAGAGGATGATTAGAAGAATGGTCAACCTTCTCATGATTAAAGCCTCCGAAAAATATATTGTGCGGTGAGAATGATGAACACGCACGAACATAAAATATCATATAGTTAATATAATGACTCTTGAGCAACAAAATTCCACTCTATTTGATATGGATAGTCTGGACCTTTTCCCGGTTCAGCCCGGTGTTTATCTCATGAAGGATGCGGTGGGCAAGATTTTATATATTGGCAAGGCAAAAAATATCCGCATCCGTCTCCGCACCTATTTTTCCAAAACAGGCGATGGACGCCCCAGCGCTAAAGTCTTTCTTCCGCGCGTCGCACAGATTGAAACCCTCGTCACAAATAATGAAAAAGAGGCATTTCTCCTTGAGAATATCCTTATCAAGAAAAACAAACCGCCTTATAATATCCGCCTGAGGGATGATAAGACTTATATCAGCCTGAGAATAGACCTGAAAAATCCTTACCCACGGCTGGAGTGGGTGCGTCGCAGGAAAAATGACGGGTCGCTGTATTTCGGTCCCTATTCCTCTGCCGGCGCCGCCCGAAACACCGTCCACCTGCTGGAAAAAATCTTCCCGCTGCGCACCTGCACAAATACGGTCATGAGAAACCGCACCCGCCCCTGCATCCGCTATCAGATAAAAAGATGTCTGGCGCCCTGCACCCTTCACATCCCTCAGGAGGAATACAACCAGATTGTTAACGGCGCCATTCTCTATCTGCGTGGCAATGTGAAGGAACTCAAGGAACACCTGCGCAAAAAAATGGCGGAATATGCCGCCGGGATGTGTTATGAGCGGGCGGCAGAGTCCAGAGACAGGCTCACTGCGATTGAAGCCACAATGGAAAAACAGGCAATCGCCGGTGAACGCGTCCGCGACCTGGATGGCATCGCACATCACATCGCCGGCGGGACATGCTGCATGGTGGTATTCCAGTATCGCCTTGGCGTCCTGACAGGCACACGCACTTTCACATTCAACCTCCAGGAACGCACCCCCGCCGAGATTTATTACTCCTTCATCGGACAGTATTACAGCGAAGATTCCTTTATCC
>JAPLSR010000373.1 GCA_026398545.1 Candidatus Sumerlaeota bacterium
GCTTAGAAATGCCATGCCCATCGGGATGCGCTTTTCTATGGTGGAAAAGGGCGTCATGACGGGCTCAGCCGGCATTGCTAAAAGGATATTCAATTATTCATAACCTCAAGAATTCATCAACTTACAAGGGTTTCTTTGACCAGACTCACCGCCTCTTTCAAGCTGATACTCAATCTCAGGTTAAGTTTTTTCAGGAAATAGATAAGTGTGACGATGATGACTGAGCTGTGGACAAAGCCGGTTCCAATAATGGCTCCGAGCGCCCCCCAGCGGGGAATCAAAAGCACATCGAAAATAAAGTTAAACACCGCGCCTATGGCAGTGCCCCAGGCAAGGGCTCTTGCATTGCCGGTTGAAATCATAAAACCCGCCGTGGTTATCTGCCCGACCCCCTTTAGAATCAGAAGCGGTGCCAGTATTCTCAGAAGGATGATGGAACCGCTGAAGCGTGGGAAAAATCCATGAATCACGACAGGGGAGAGGAAAAAGAGAAGAATGGCAACAGGCGTCATGAGGAAAAATGTCAATGACTGGACCCTTGTGAATAATGACTGGATGTTACTATGCCTTTTCATGGTGTGTTCTCGTGTGATAATGGGCGACACAATTGCGCAGAGAACGACGGCAAGGAGGAGAGGCACCTGAAAGAGCATGTCAGCCACGTTATATATGGCAATTTCACGCGTATTGCTGAGATAGCCGAGAAGCAGGATATCAACCCGCGTGTAACAATAATAGGCAAATCCGCCAACAGAAATGGGAATGCTGTATGTGATGATTTTTCGGAGAAAGCGGCGCGTTTGTTCACCTGAGCGCCATGTGGTGTAATATTTTTTTGCAAATAGTACGAGAGAACCTGCGGCAAGAAACAATGTTGAACCTGCCACTCCGCCAATTGCGCCATACATTCCCAGCCCTGCGCGCATTAAAATGATGACAAGCAGGAGCTGCAATGGATTTGCTATCATGTTGAGAAGTGCCGGAAGGCGAAATTCACTCACACCCTTGAACATCTCCTCTAAGAACCGTGTGAGATTATTCAGTAGGATGAGGATGGCGAAAGCCTTGAGAAGTGATTCAAGCGCCGGCTTTTTCTGAACTATGGCTATCCATCCCGAAAAGAAGTAACAGAATAACATGATGATGATTCCGAGGATGGCGGTGAGATAAAAGCCCGCCCTTGTGGTGTCGCGAGGGGAGGAGCCGCTGTATATGGCTTCGGTGAGATATCTGGAACTTGCCAGAGGCACGCCGAACTCCGCAAATATCTGGAGAAAGGCAATTGTGGTGAGCGCAAGAACGAATAGACCATAATCCTCCGGCACAAGAAGCCGTGTCAGGGCATAGGTAACCAGCAATCTGAATATACCGGTCACTCCGATATTGCTCAGTTTCCATAATGAGTCGGTAAATCCCTTGCTTGGCATCTCAGCTCGCCTTCCCGGACAGGCTTTTAAAATATGAAACCTCGAGGTGCATACCGGCAACAATGTGATAAAGTGCAAAAAGCGGAAATGGTCTGCCCCGCTTTTCAAACCATTTTGTGAGCCTCCGGAGAGCCTCAAGTATTTTCCTGTCCGTTGTGAAAGGGGCGTGGATGATGGCATGGCAGACGCAATACCGGATGAAATAATTCAATCTTGCAGAGAACTTCCTGCAATTGAACTCATGTCCGGGGAGGTCATATTTTGCACCTGGAAAGAGTTTTACAAAAAGCGCCTTGTTTTGCCCTGACTCATAATTTCTGCGGCAGCGAAATTCAAATGAGTCTTCGCTGAGATAATGCCGGACGCACGCTTCGGGGTCATATATCAATCTGAGCCCCGATTGTTCCAGCCGGTATCCCAGTGCGATTTCCTCAAATCCCCATGAGCGGAAGGATTCGTTAAAGAGGAGTCCTTGCGGCATCTCCCGTCTTTTGAAGGATGCGTTGGCGCTGAAATAAATGAAGGGCAGATGTCCCGCATGTCCTTCAGACCAGGTATTGCGAGCCTTCTGAAATGTGTCCAGAAAGTCCGTGTAAATTGTGCGTCGGGTGTGAATATTCTCAAGGGCGCCGATAACGACGACTCCTGATTTCCCCTCATGGCTCCTGAGGTGCGCCGCAACACAACCGGAGGGAAGTTCAAAATCATTATCGCAGATAATGATGATATCGCCGCGCGCAAGTGAGATGGCAAGATTGCAGGCAGCCGCCCGTCCCTTGTTTCCATCATGAAACGCATGACGGAGCGGCAACCCTTTTTCCCTGTAACAATCCATTACCTCTATAGAACGGTCTGTTGAGCCATCATCTCCCACAATAACCTCTATCATTTCCAGCGGCACATCCTGCGCCATGATGGAATTGAAAAGTATGGGCAATTTTTTTTCACCGTTGAAATTCGGCACAACGATGGAAACAAGGGACATGTGTTCTAATCTCCCAGATAAATTGAAAGGATTTTCCCGATAAACTGTTCAAAAGAAAAATATTTTTCGAAGTGTTCAGATGCCATCTTTCCCATAGAGTTTCTCAAATTTTCATCAAAGATAAGCCTCAAAATTTTCTCTTTAAAATCATCTATTGTTCCGGCAAGGAAACCTGTGACCCCATCCAGGACAAGCCCCCTGTGTCCCTCAATATCGCTTGCCACAATCGGTTTCCCCAGATACATGGCTTCAAGAAGCGAATAGGGCATCCCCTCCCACAGGGAGGTCGATAGAATGATGGTGGCGTGGCGAATCAGCGCGGGAATATCTTTCCGATAGCCGAGGAGAAACACCCTTCCGCCGAGCCCCTTTTTCTCTATCTCCATTTTCATTTTCACATTCAGCGGTCCCTCGCCAACGATGGAAAAATGGACAGCCGGGTTTTGCTGGCAGACCTTTTCTGCGATGGCTATGATACGCAAAGGGTCTTTTTGCCTCACAAGGCGGATGATGCTCAGTATGTATGGCTCTCTTGTGGGAAGAGGCGCGCACTTTTCATCCGTTTCCGCACAACCCACCTCCTCTTCCGAAATGGAATTGGGTATTACAATGATGTCGTTTGCCCGCTTGATTCTATTCCTGATTAAGATTCCCTTCTGAGCCTCTGAAAGGGCAATGATTTTATCCGTCAGGATTGAAAAAATTCGCCAGGTGATATAAAAAATTCTTTCCAGCGCCCTGTTTTCAAAATTGATAATCTGGGGGTTAAAGATGAAAGAGACACGGGGATAAATGAGACGCGGCAGATGCGCCCAGAAGATGGACTGAAGATTATGTATGTGGACAATATTAATGTTCAGGCGTTTAATCAGCCGCACCGCCTCCCACATTCCGCGGATGCTGAAATATTTCGCCGCAGGCACGGTATAAACGGGAACTCCGAGGGCGCGATAGTATTCAGAAATTCTCGGGTCATTTGTGGAACAAAGGATGTGGAACCGGAGGTTTTCACCGTTGAGCCTCTTCACGAACTGACCCACGTGGCGCGTGATGCCGCTGATAGTCGGTTCATAATAGACCTCAAGGATATTTTTTGTTATAGTCATTATCTGACGCCGGATATGATACCCTTCGCAAATCCCAGATTCCAGTTGTAAAGGAGAATGAAAAATAAAAACAGGAAATATGCACCCAGCTTTAAACTTTTTGTCTTCAGAGTGAAAATGAGAGTGATAAAAAAAAGTGCGAGTATAGAGAGTCCCACGAAAAGTACCGTCTTTATGATTGCAAGGGCGATGAGTCCCCCGACGAGCGCCGCCGTGAAAAAAGGCACATAATGAATCAGCCTGAATAGACCGTATTTTCGAACCAGATACGCCTGCGCCCAGCCGTAGCGTCTCATCATGCGGGAGAAGGCGCCGGCATCTTTCGCGCGATAATGCCACACAACCGCTCCGGGATTGTAATACAGTTCATAACCAAGCCGTGTGATTTTGAGGTCAATATCCACATCCTCGCCGGGCCAGAGCGCCTCGTCAAACAGCCCCGCTTCTAAAAGCACCTCCCTGCGATACATGACATTGCAGGTCGGATTGTGCCGCGTGCGAATCAGTCTATCCTGTATCTTCAGATAATCCGCAACAAATCCGACACTTTTCATGAAGGCATGGATATTTTTCCCGAACGGTGTATCATCCGCGGGACTTTGCTGGTCACCACCAACGCCAGCCGTCTTTTCACTGACAAAACCCTTGAAGAGCTCATCAAGCCAATCCTCTGCAACAATGCAGTCGGAATCGGTGAAGGCGATGAATTCGCCGGTTGCCTCGCGGACTCCGATATTCCGCGCCCGCGATGGCCCTGCGTTCGGCGTCCGGATGATGCGAATGTCGCCGCCATATCCTTTCAAAATATCCGGTGTGGCATCCGTGGAGCCATCGTCAATGATGATGATTTCCTTATTTCCCCATGTCAGATGCAAAATTGAAGCCACGCATCTGACAATTGTCTCCTCGCAGTTATAGGCAGGGATAATAATGGAAATAAGAGGATGTGGATTTTTCATTTAGCCTTTCCGTTTTGAAAGGAGATAGGAAAAGAAGTTTTTGGCGCCACGGAGTTTTCGGTAAAGGTCCTTCTTGCTTTTCGTCTGGAACAAAAAGCGGAGCATGTAAGTAGGGCGTAAATAAAATTTCTTCAGCCCCCTGTCCACGTATCGGTCAATCTCACCTCGGGCAAGTCCCGGATAATCCACGACCTGCGCCTGCTCACCCTCAGACAGCCAGTCCGCCCAGGAGGCGGCGGTGAGAAGACCCTCCCGTTTGCAGTAGTTATAGTATTGTGTTCCGGGGAAGGGGACGGCGCCAGAAAACTGAACCGTATGGAGATTCATCTCCAGCGCAAACTTAATAGTTTCCTCAATGGTCTCCCTCGTCTCACCGGGGAGTCCAAGGACAAAGCACCCGTGGACGTCAAGACCAGCCGCCGTGGCGAGTCGCATGAACCGCCTTGCATCCTCCAGTGTGGCGTTTTTGTTCATTCGGTCGAGCATCGCCTGATTGCCGGACTCAAACCCCACAAGGAGCTCCCGGCAACCGGCGCGCTTCATAAGTTTGAAGAGTTCCTCATCAGCGGAATCCGTCCGGGCATTGACTGAGAAGGTAATCTTCAATCCCCTTTTAAGTATTTCCTCGCAGATGCCGACCGCGCGAGACTTGTTCACGGTGAAGGTGTCATCCTCAAAAAAGAACTCACCACCCTTGAGAACTCTGGGGCAAAGTTTGATGTCGTATTCAAGTTCGTCCACGACATTTTGGGGAGTGCGCAGACGATAACTCATACCGTGCATCACCTGTGGCCACAGGCAGAATATGCAGATATTGGGGCAACCTCTACCCGCAATGACATCAATATACGGGTAAAGCTTGCCCCCATCAAAATACTTCATGAGGTCGAGGTGGTGCCAGGCGGGGAATGGAAGGACATCCAGATTTTCAATGAAGGGGCGCTTCGCAGTGCGGACTGGCGCTCCATCCTTTAAAAAGACAATACCCGGCACATTCTCAGGCGCGGAATGGTTTTGAATCACATCGCGAACCGTGTAATCATATTCTCCCACACAGACAACATCCACCGCCCCTTCCGCCTCCGCCAGCGTTTCCTCCGGCAATGCCGAGGCGTGCGGTCCCGCCATGATGACAAAAGCTCCGCTTTCCTCCTTGCAGATGCGTGCGCAATCGATATCCGAGTAGATGGAAGGTGTGGTGGAATCGAGAACCACAAAGCGCGGTTTTTGCCGGCGGATGATTTCGCGGAGTTTCGCCTTATCCCATCCCTCTGCGGGGAAGTCAAAAAGTTTGACCGGTATGTCTGCCTCCTCAAGGACTGCAGTGGCGTAGGCAAGCCAGTCCGGCGCCCTCAGGACCCGCCCGCGTGTCCGCGCCGCCCACCTCTGCGTCCGGCAGAAATCCTTCACAAAAGGCTCATTGATAATAAGGACATCCATAATGTTCTCATAGATGGTTATAAAGAATTTTACTTATCTTTAGTCATTTCCAGATGTAGCATGCTTAAAATGAATGAAGAAAAGATTGTCTGAATGCCCATAACAATGAGTATCAGCCCGAGGAGCGCCTCTCTGACCCTGTGGAGCTCTCCAAAGCCTGCGGCAATCCATGAAATAAGGATATAAAAATTGATGGCGAATCCGATGAAAAACAGCACCAGCCCCAGGATAATCCCCTTTTCCAGTGTGAACCGCCGTGAGAAGGAGCGAACAAATTTATCCTCAACGAGGATGTTTTTCTCAAATGAGATGCTCTTGGCGAGGATGCCCAGCTGCACAACCTGATATCCGAGGAGCGTCATGATGCCGCCCAGGACAATGAAATGGATGTCGAAACCATGCCCGAAGAGAAAAACGGGTCCGCGCAACAGGAGCAGAATCAAAAAAATCCCAAACAGCATGATGGTGAAGCCGGGTATTAGAAAAAGATGCGTCGGACTGTACATGAGCATGAAGCGCATATGGCGCCACCCATCTTTGAAGGAATGCAGCTTGGACTCTCCCTTGCGCGGATAATAGGTGATGGGAACCTCGGTAACCTTCAGCCTTGCCTTGGAGGCGTTGATAACCATTTCTGAAGCGAATTCCATCCCCGAGGTTTTCAGGTGCATCTTCCCATATGACTCTTTTGTGAAGGCGCGCATTCCACAGTGTGAGTCGCTGATGCCTGTGTGAAATAAAAGGTTAAGAAACCAGGAGAGGAATGGATTGCCAATATATCGATGCAGCCAGGGCATGGCGCCGGGGAGGATTTTCCCCTTCAGGCGCGTCCCCATTACCATGTCATATCCTTCCCTGAGGGGCGCGATGAATTTGTGAATCTCGCTGAAATCATACGTATTGTCCGAATCGCCAATAATGATATATTTCCCGCGTGCCTCCGAGATTCCTTTGTGATAGGCGTTTCCATAGCCCTTCAGGAGTTGATTTACAATGCGTGCACCCATTGATGTGGCTATCTCAACCGAGCGGTCGTTGGAACCATTATCGCTCACCACCACTTCGCCCTGAATGCCATGCTCGCGGAGGCTATTCCATGCCTTCTTGACGCACTCTCCGATTGTCTCTTCCTCATTCAGACAGGGCATGACAATGGAGACTTCCAATTCATCTTTCATCTCTTCTGAAACGTCCATTTTCATAGTTTGTCCAGTTATAAATGATTTACAAGTTTCACATGATGAGGTGATTTCTCGTACGGGTCAAGTCTGAAATATCCATACCACGTTTTGTCCGCCTGAGGCGGATGAGACTTGTTTTCTCTCAGAAGTATGCGGGATTGAGATAAAAGCTCAAGCTCTCCATTTCAAGTGCAAGGTCAACATAATGGACTTTGACTTTTGGCGGCACGAGAAGGCGCATTGGAGAAAAGTTCAGGATGGCGGTGATTCCGCATTTAACCAGACGATTGGCAATTTCCTGCGCTGTCTGGGCAGGCACTGCGAGAACTGCAATAACCACGCGGCTCTCACGAATAATCTCCTCCATCCGGGCGGCGCTTAAGATTTCAATGTTGTTGATGACCCGACCTATCTTATTCTGGTCGGTATCAAATGCGGCAACAAATCTGAAACCTTGTGTGCTGAACCCCACATAAGAAAGGAGGGCGCGTCCAAGATTGCCCGCCCCGACAAGAGCCACACGAATCTCCCTGTTGGTGCCCAGGATGCTTTTCAGCTTCTGGTGGAGCTCAGATGTGCGGTATCCATAGCCGGGCACACCGAATTGTCCAAAGTAGGCGAGGTCTTTTCGGACCTGGGCTGGATTGATGCCAAGGCGTTCCGCCAGCGCCATGGAAGAAACGCGGGTCTCTCCATCCATCTCCATTCGGTAGAGGGCGCGCGCATAAAGTGCAAGACGTTTGATGGTTGCCTTGGGTACCCCCTTTGTCTTGTTCTTTTCAGCCATAAGTACTGACTCTCAGTCATATTTTACGTGAATCATAGAGAGCAGGTTAGCCGCTTCATGGATGCGGTCGGCAGTGTTGCTAAGATGGCGATAAACCTCCCTCCGTTTCAAGATTTCCTTGATGTCATCTATCTCAAATAGATTATTAACGCCCTGGCGATAAAATTTTTCAACAATCCTTTCACATTTTACAGCCCTCTCGATGTGATGCACAATCTCCGGTGAATGTGTGGGAAGGAGACAGATACTTTCATAAATGGCGCAGGCGCCGTCCTGTAACAGGGCAATTATTTTGACCATATCATCATCAAAAGAGAGGTTGAATATCTCCATCTCCCTCACGGCGTTTTTGGCATAATTCATAATCTGGTCGATGGAGCCGGCAATCTGGTGTATATCTTCCCGGTCGATGGGTGTGGCAAAGACCTCTCCCAATTCCTGTTCGATTTTGAGCTGAATCTGGTCTGCCTCATGTTCAATTTCGCGCACCCGCATGGCGAGGGCTGGGTCGCCGGTTTTTGCCCATTCAACAAGGGCGTTCATTCCCTCACTCACTTTTGCCGCATGGCATGCAAGCCCGCCAAAAAAGTCATATTCTTTGCGGAAAAATCTCTTCCAGAATCCTTTTTTGACCTTATGATTCGTC
>JAPLSR010000412.1 GCA_026398545.1 Candidatus Sumerlaeota bacterium
AAGGGCGCCTGCCCACCATCCCAACGGCGCCCGCTTACCCCCATCAGTGCGTAAGGATAAGTAACTGGCTTGTATCGAGGTATCTATCCGCCACGGCGCATTTTCAATCTTCCACAGGTGGGTTCCGGGAGAAAAAGGAGAAACCCGTCCGACTCCGGTGCGCAGACGGGGGAGCGGTTGCAGAGGACCTCCGCGCCCTGGGCGCCCTCCTCTATAAGATGCTCACAGGCAGGGCAATGCCCTCGCCAGCCCGCCTGCGGCGGACAAAGGAGGGCGGTCGGTATCCGCTTGAAAATGCGCCGTGGCGGACTCATGCAAAAACCCAGCCTGTCCCAAAGAGGACGTCTGCACTGATGAGGATGGTTCTTCAGACATGTCTCCTCACAACCGCTCGCCCCGGTCGTCCGAACGGGAGCGAGGCGGGGCATCTTGTGACAATGATAGAGCAGGCATATCCCCCTGGCGAAGAGACCGCCTGAGGCGGAACCTCGTCCGCCTTAGCCTCGTGCGAAGGCGGAAGCCCACGTTGATTATTGAAAATGCGCCGTGGCGGAAGGAGAACCCATATGCAGGTGAAAGGAAATCTCTTCGTGCCCTCAAAGGTGCGATATGTCCGTGGCGACAAATCCGCAGCTGGAGGATTGAAAATGCGCCGTGGCGGATTGGAATGCATTCTCTGCGCCATAGTTGCAAGGGATAAGAAGGTGGAGTCTCTGGAAATCTGCCGAACAAAACTCTTTTGCGTATGCGCCAATCTGTATCCCTATAATCCTGGACATCTTATGGTCTTTCCCTTGCGCCATGTGGAAGACCTGCGCAGGATGACCGGGAAAGAAGCCGCAGAACTCTTCGCCCTGGAGAAAATCGCCATGGATATCCTCGACGAGATGTATCAGCCGCATGGATATAACATAGGATACAATCTTGGCGAGTGCGGCGGCAACAGCATCCAGCATATACATCTTCATATCGTTCCCCGGTTCAAAAATGAGCTGGGATTTGTGGATATCCTTTCAAGCAGTCGCATTATTGTGGATGACCCGCGCTCGAGCCTTCCGAGACTCCGCCGCCTGTTTTCAAAAAAGTTGAGAATTGGAAGGATTTAAAAATTGGTTGACATGGCAAGATGAATTTACTCAATATACGAGAAAATTTGGAGGTCTATTTTAATTATGAAAAAATTGAATTGTTATCTTATGTGGCTCTTCATACCGGCTTTTGTCGCTTTATGCGCGAGTTCCGCATTTTGTGCAAAAGAAACGGTGTTTGCGAAGCCGGAGACACCCACCCCAACGCCTGTTCCGGAGACGCCCACCCCAACGCCTGTTCTGCAAGAGGTGAAATGGTGTATCCTGCAATGGCCGCCGCAGGTTACCTTGCTCGGTGGGCAGTCCTTTGATGTATGTGGGTACGTTTATGAGCCCGGTGTAACGGAAGCCTCTGGTCAGGGTGCCGGTATTGAGGCACAGGCAGGTGTGGGTCCGGATGGGAGCTCGCCGGTTGGTAATCCATCCTGGATTTGGGTGGACGCCAACTATCAGGGGGATATTGACGAGAATGATGCATACGTGGCAAATGTCTTGGCTAATCTCCAGGCCGGGACGTATGATTATTGCTACCGCTTCCGCCCGAGCGGGGGAGCATGGAAATATGCAGACCTCGATGGCTCCGCGAACGGATATTCAGCTGAGCAAGCGGGGAGTTTTACCATCCTCGCCCCAACCCCCACACCAACATCCACCCCCATACCCACGCCAACGCCAAAACCAACAGCATCGCCAACATCAACACCTGTACCCACATCAACACTAACGCCGACGCCCACATCATCACCAACGCCAACACCGGGTCCCTCACCAACTCCTATAGGTTTTATCCAGGGACGCATCTCATACGATAAAAATGATGTGGGAATTGCAGATGTGAAACTCCTGCTCTTCAAGGATGAAAAACCCCAGGGGGGAGACGGCAATATTTTCAGAGAGGACCTTGTGACATCCACAACATCCACCTCAGGTGGACAGGGTGGCGGGTTTACCTTCCCAGTGTATCCGCCTTCCTCGGTTGATGATAAGTTCCTTGTTGCCGTGGACAGAACCACCCTGCCCAACCCGCTTTATATGGATGTCCTTGAGAAGGGCATATTACCCGCCCAGGTCAATCAACCATCTCCGGTGAGCTTCAAAGTCGCGGATATGATAACACCGTCCTATCTTGACCAGATAATTGCACACATACTTGTTAAGCAAGCATTCGGGGCACCAGGAGACCAATACGACCAATACCTTGATGTCAATTTCGACTTCGGGATTGATGTGGCAGATGTGATAAAATTGCTGAAGGCCCCCAGACCCACACCAACGCCCACGCCAATACCCACGCAAACCCCAGGTCCTACACCCACACCAACGCAAACACCAAAAGGAAAAGAGTGAAAAGCTTCAGGTAAACAAGGTATATTGAAAAGATAAAATTTCGGGGTGGAGGGTAGACTTCCACCCCATTTTTATTTACAGAATTGAGGCGTCTTAGTGGCAGGGATTGTGTAGATTTCAAAAGGAGCGATTCCCGATGCAAGGAAAAAAGCAAAATTCGAGCACGAAAATACAAATGGTTGTTATTAAAGAACTTACGAGGACGCTCTGGCGCCGAAAAGCGTTAGAATTTCTTGACATAAAAGCCGTCGGGTGAGATAAATATTTATTTGATTTGACGATGATTGGCGCGGTTACAATTTTTTCAAAATCCGGTTCAAGGAGATGATGAAGTTGGCTGAGCAGTTGAGTAAAAAGGGATCTTATACCGCGGAGAATATCCAGATTCTCGATGGACGCGAGGCAGTGCGAAAACGCCCCGCCATGTATGTCTCGAATACCAGCTCACTTGGTCTTCATCACCTTGTCTGTGAGGTTATTGATAACTCGGTTGATGAGGCAATGGTGGGCTATTGTGACAAGATTAATGTCACCATCCATTACGACAACAGTGTAACCACCACGGATAACGGGCGCGGCATACCTGTGGAGCCTCATCCCGCAAAGAAGGATAAGTCCACCCTTGAAGTCGTCATGACCATGCTTCATGCCGGCGGGAAGTTTGATAAGAAGGCATATCAATATTCCGGCGGACTCCATGGCGTGGGCGTCTCGGTTGTCAATTTCCTTTCCGAGTGGATGGAGGTGGAGGTCAAGCGGGAGGGAAAAATATACTTCATGCGCTTTGAGCGCGGCGTCGCTAAGACCCCGCTCCAGGAGCTGGGCGCATCGAAAAAGACAGGCACCAAGGTTCGCTTCCGCCCCGACCCGACTATCTTTGACACGCTGGATTTTTCTTACGACATCCTGGCGAAGAGGTTCCGGGAACTTGCCTTTCTGAACGCAGGTCTCCAGATATCCCTCGATGACGAGCGGACTGGCAAGAATGCCATCTTCAAATTCAACGGCGGCATTGTTGAGTTTGTCAAATACCTGAACCGTAATATCAACGCCATCCATAATAAGCCCATCTATTTCAAGAAGTCCAAAACCTATGAAAAGGCTGACCATTCCGGCGAGGATGAAATCCATGTTGAGGTCGCCATCCAGTATAATGGCTCCTATGATGAGAATGTTTATTCCTTCGCCAACAACATTGATACGCGGGATGGCGGTACTCATCTCTCCGGCTTTCGCCGCGCTCTCACTCGCGCTGTGGTGAATTATGGGAAGAAAAATGACCTCCTGAAAAAGCTCAAACGCGAAATCACGGGCAATGACATGCGTGAAGGTTTGACGTCGGTCTTGTCCGTCAAACTCAGTGAACCCCAGTTCGAGGGACAGAACAAGGGAAAGCTCCTCAATGCTGAAATCCAGGGC
>JAPLSR010000406.1 GCA_026398545.1 Candidatus Sumerlaeota bacterium
AGGTGAACCGATATTCCTGCAGGCATTGTCCTCAGGAGCCATCGCCATCTGTCTAACGCTCATTCTCAGACCGCTCTGGAGACATGACGTAAAGGAGTATGAGGCGAGGGTGGCGGGGTTTTATAAAAAGATGCACACAAAGGTGGATTTTGAAAAAGAGGTGGGGCGCGCCACGGATGTCAGCCAGCTGAGGATTCTGGGACATGTCGCCATCTGCATGGGCGTCTTTATTGCCCTCCTTGTTATTTTACCGAATCCGCTGAGGGGTCGTTTGCAGATATTCTTCCTTGCCGCGGCGGATATCTTTTTTGGCTTGGTGATGCTGAGTGTGGCTAACATCCGCGAGAAAAAAAGGAGGGCGCTGGAGAATGTCAGACCTGCCTGAGAAATTCCGTAATGAGGAGGAACTTGATGAGTTTCTCTCCATGCCCTATCCTGAAACCGTGGAGATGATGAGGCGGATAGATGGGGACATCATGATTCTTGGCGCAGGGGGCAAGATAGGTCCATCGCTCGCCGCCGTGGCGCAACGTGCCTGCCGGCAGGCGGGCGTTGATAAGCGCAGTATTGGCGTGGATGTGTTTCCCGAAAAAGAGGCGAAAGAAAGGCTGGAGCATGCGGGCGTGGAGGCAATTCCCTGTGACCTGATGGACATCCATGCCGTGGAGGCATTGCCCCGCGTGAAGAATGTGGTATTCATGGCGGGACGCAAATTCGGCGCCGTCGGGAGTGAGCCGCTCACGTGGATGATTAACGTCATCGTGCCCGGCAATGTGGCGTGCACGTTCAGGAAATCCCGCATTGTCGCCTTCTCCACGGGTTGTGTGTATGCCCTTGTATCTCCGGATTCCGGTGGGAGCATGGAGACGGATATCCCCCAGCCGGTGGGCGAGTATGCCAATTCCTGCCTCGGACGCGAGCGCATCTTTGAGTATTTTTCCGATAAATATAAAACCCCGGTCCTGCTTTTTCGCCTGAACTATGCTATTGACCTGCGTTATGGTGTGCTGGTGGATATTGCCCGAAGGGTTTTGACCGGAGAGCCGGTGGAACGCTCCGTTGGCGCCGTGAATTTCATCTGGCAGGGGGATGCGGCGAATCTGGCGCTCCTCTGCCTGAAGCATGCCTCAAGTCCCGCCGTCGCACTGAATGTAACGGGTGGCGAGACCCTCAGGATTGAATATCTGGCGGAGGAATTCGGGAGGATTTTCAAAAAGCCTGTAAGATATTGCGGTGTGGATTCGGGGAGGGCTTATCTGTCCAATGCCGCGCGCTCCATCGGGCTATTTGGTCTTCCGCGGGTCGGCACCGATGCCATGCTCAGGTGGGTTGCATACTGGATTCAATCCGGCGGCGCCATCATGGACAAGCCTACCCACTTTCAGGTAACGGACGGGAAGTTCCTCGATAATTTGTCCGCCTGAGGCGAAAGGATGGATGATAGTCATGAGTCTTCCAATGCCCTCCGATAAGAGTATGGAAATTCTCAAGAGCGGGGTTGCCATTCCAGCATCTCCGCTGGCGCTTGAGGAGGATGGGAGGTTCGCTCCTGCCCGACAGAAGGCGCTGTTTGCATATTATATTGCGGCGGGGGCGGGGGGCATCGCTGTTGGCGTGCATACCACGCAGTTTGAAATCCGTGAGCCGGGCATTGACCTTTTTCGCCCGCTTCTTGAGATGGCGGCGAAGGAAATTTCCGTCCTGAGCCGCAAACATGACCGCCATGTTTTAAGGATTGCCGGCGTCTGCGGAAAGACCGCTCAGGCGGTGGCGGAAGGGTCTCTCGCCGCATCTCTCGGCTATGATGCGGGGCTGTTGAGCCTTGGCGCCCTGAAGGATGAATCGGAGGAGGAGATTCTCACACATTGCCGCGCGGTGAGCCGTGTCATACCGCTTGTCGGCTTCTACCTCCAGCCCGCCGTGGGCGGTAGAATCCTGCCCTATTCCTTCTGGAAGCGGTTTTGCATGATTGAGAATGTTGCGGCGATAAAAATTGCGCCATTCAATCGATATCAGACGCTTGATGTTATCCGCGCCGTGGCAGAGGCGGGTCGGGAGGATGACATCGCACTTTATACGGGTAATGATGACAATATTATAATTGACCTCCTGACGCCTTACCGCATCAGGACTGTTCGCGGGGAAAAGGTGATTCGCATCCGCGGAGGACTTCTGGGGCAGTGGAGCATCTGGACAAAAATGGCGGTCTCGCTTCTTGAGGAGATTCACAGGATTGTGGAATCCGGTGAGCCTGTTCCGCCGGAGATGCTTTCCCGCAATGCGGCATATACGGATGCCAATGCGGCGGTGTTTGACGCCGCACATCAGTTTGCGGGCTGCATCCCCGGCATTAATGAGGTTCTGCGCAGGCAGGGTTTGCTCCGGAGCGCCCGCTGTCTTGACCCCCGTCTCACCCTTTCGCCCGGTCAGGCGGAAGAGATTGACCGTGTCTGCCGGGATTATCCCTTTCTTTGCGATGATGAGTTTGTCCGGGCGCATTTAGCCGAATGGCTTGGAGGTGAGTGAATTATGAAGACAATCATGCCGGATGGTAAGGGCGGTGTCATGTCTGTGGAGGCGGCGATGCCGGAGCTCTTTGCCGGTGCCGCCCTCTGCCGAATGACCCACAGTCTTATAAGTGCGGGGACGGAAAGGGGCATCATTGAAAATTGCATTGGCAAGTCAGCGGAGGAGATTATCCAGAATAACACCCGGCTGGGTTATCTTGGGGCGGGTATTGTGGAAGAGATAATGGGGGAGAGGTTGCCCTGTAAGAAAGGGGAGCGTGTGGCATATTATGGCGCTCCGTTCGTTTCACATGGTGAATATGTGGTTGTGCCGGAGAGGCTTCTCTTTGCCCTGCCGGAAAATGTTTCGCAGGAATGCGGGGCTTTCATCGGGCTGGGCGCAATTGCCATGCATGGCTTCCGGTTGGGGAAGGCGGGACTGGGAGAGGTGTGCCATGTGGCGGGCGCAGGCATCATAGGCAATTTGTGCGCACAGTTCGCTCTCTGTGCAGGATGCCGCGTTATCCTGACGGATTATGATTCCGGGCGGTTGGAAATATTCAAGGGGTGTGTGCCTGCGGGTGATTACGTTTGCGCGGCGCCTGATGTTGTGGAAGGTGCTGTGCACAGGATGAGCGGGGGGCAGGGCGCGGATGCTGTTTTTCTCTGCATGGGGACAACCTCCTCGGAGCCAATGGCGCAGGCAATGCGGCTGGTCCGCGCCGGTGGACGCATTGTGATTGTGGGTGTGCTTGATATCAAGGTTCCGCGGGAGGATTTTTTCGCAAAGGAGGTGGAAGTCACCATCTCCCGAGCCGCCGGACCCGGGCGTTATGACGGGACATATGAGAGGGAGGGACGCGATTATCCCGTGCAGTATGTCCGCTGGACGGAGGGACGTAATCTCGGAGAATCACTCAGACTTATTGCCGCAGGTCGCATCCATGTGGAACCCATGATTTCCCATGTTTATCCTGTTAACCGCTTTGCCGAGGCTTATGAGGGTGTCATTCAGAATCGCCCCGGAATGGGATATATTCTTGATTGGAAATAGGGATGTAAAAATGAAAAAAAATGTTGTTATGTTGACTCTTTTGCTTTTTTCACCTGTTTTGCTTATCTATCCGGAAGACGGATGGGAGAGGTTTGATAAACCGCCCCTCACTATTATTTATCCGGAGGAGACCGCCCTTAGCAATCCCCCATTTATTCACTGGCAGGCGCATCCCGCCGCACATAATTACGCCATCCGGCTTAAGAATCCCCTGACAGAACTGAAATGGATGACGCCTCATAATTTCTTCACTCCCGTGTATGACCTTGCTCCGGGTGTGTGGAGCGTGGAAATCACCGCGCTGGATAAGGACGGGAAAACACTGCGCACATCGAGAAAGGATTTCAGGATTGAGCGTCCAGGGGCAGGTCTTGACCTTGACCTGAACCATCTTGTTTTTGAAAAGGGGACGCCATTTCTTCCCTCGGCGGCTATTATTGAAAGCCTCCACTCAGGTGGTCCAGAATCATCTCCCTATCGGGAGAAGCTCATTGCCTATGCGCGCGAGCCGATGCCCCCCGCCCTTCTTCAGATGAAAGAACCGGCACGTTTTACCAACAATAAGTGGAATATTGATGAGTGGCGGAAGAAGAATGACATCAGTTTCGCCGTCAGGGGTTACATCCTTCCCCAGGCGCTTGCCTGGCGTATGACAGGCGAATGTCCCTTTCTGGATAACGCAAAAAAAATCGCCCTTCAGGTGGCTGAATGGGACCCAAGGGGAGGAACCGGTCTCTGGGATGATGACCACGCCGCCCAGGCAATCCTTTATTCACTCTCCATCACATATAACCTGCTCAAGGATGAATGGACGCCCGCGGAGAAAGTAAAAATGGTGAATTGTCTGCGCGAACGCACCCGCGACATCTATCGCTTCCAGAATCCCTTCCTCATGAAAAAACTCGCAGTCGGGCTCATGAACGACCCGGACAACAATCATCCCTGGTTCTGCACAGCCGCTCTTGGATTCGGGGCGCTGGCATTGATGGGTGAGGAGCCGGAGGCGGAAACATGGCTCTCCTTTGCCGCCCAGTTGTTTTACGGGGTCTATTTCCCACGCGGTGGCGCATCCGGTGAGTGGCACGAGGGGATTGATTACTGGTCATACACCCTGTACTTCGTTTTCCAGTTCAATGACGCCCTCAGGGCGGCTACCGGTGTTGACCTTTACCGCCATCCCTGGCTCAAAAAGACCGCCTTCTTCAAGATTTACACACACCCGCCGAGCGGCGGCTACGTCCCATTCGGTGATAGTAAAAACCGCCCACCGGATGGATTTGATAAACTCGTTATGATGCGGCTTGCCTCGGTTTATAATTCCCCCCTTGACTGGCGTTATGTGGACGCCATTCCAGCTGAGATTAAAAAGGGGTATTTTTATGATGCCCTCTTCTGGGATGGCAAACGTCCCGCCGGCGAATCCCTGAAAGTGGAAGCGCCCTTCGCCTATCATTACGAGGATATCGGCTGGGTGGTCAGCAATAATAACATCTTTGAGCCTGAAAAACGTGTACTGTTTGCCTTCCGTAGCGGCAAGGTTTTTGGAAATGGCGCTCATTCACATGCCGACCAGAATCACTTTGTCATCACTGCAGGCTCTGACCGCCTCATCTGGGATTCCGGTTATTATGACTGGTATGGCAGTCCTCATCACAGGTCATTCACCGTAACAAGCCGCGCCCACAATACTATCCTTATAGATGGCGAGGGACAGAGATACTGGAAGGTTGGGGTGGATGGACGTATCACCCGCTTTTCCCTGAAGGGTCGCTCCCTGACCGTGCAGGGCGATGCCTCCACCTCCGCCGTCTATGGCGGGCGTGTTGAAAAATTTCTCCGCACTGTTCAGTATGAAAACGAAAAGGATTTTCTGGTGAAGGATGTCATAATTCTCAGGAATGCAGGGCGCATATCATGGCTCCTCCAGAGCGACTTTCCTATCAGATATAACGCTCAGG
>JAPLSR010000185.1 GCA_026398545.1 Candidatus Sumerlaeota bacterium
ATAATGAATATAAAAAAAGTCTCCAGCCGCAAAGCATTATCTGGGGCGCCGTGAACGTCTTTTAAACTTTTTTAAAATATAGGGGAATATAATGGCAACGGGTAACTCAGTTGCCGATGTATCCATAGTCATTCCCGTCTATAATGAGGCGGAAAACCTTGAGCCGCTGATGGCTGAAATCAAATCTGCCGTTGACGCACTCGGCTGTAAGTATGAAGTTATTTTTGTGGATGATAAAAGCACAGATGATAGCTTGGCGGTGATGCGGCGGTTAAAGGCGAAGTATGCGGAGATTGTAATCGTGCGCCATAAAGAGAATTGTGGGGAAAGCGCCGCACAAGCCAGCGGTTTTCAATGCGCCGGAGGTAAGGTCGTAATTACCATGGATGGTGATGGTCAAAATGACCCCGCGGATATTCCGCGTTTTTTAGCCAACCTCGCGGATGATGTCGACTGCGTGTGTGGAGTCCGCCAGAAACGTGAAGATGATTGGGTAAGACGTATTTCGTCCCGTATCGCCAATTGGTTTCGCAATTTCTTAACTGGAGATAAAATCACTGATGCGGGCTGCACCTACCGTGCAATTCGCCGAAGTGTATTGACCGAGATTATGGTGTTTAATGGAATGCACCGATTTCTGCCAACTATCCTTCGGTTCCAGCGGCGGAATGTTATTGAAATCAAAGTTAATCACCGTCCACGTCGGCGTGGCGTTTCCAAATACGGTATTGGCAACCGAATGTGGCGCGGCATTCTTGATTGCCTTGCCCTGCGGTGGTATAAACGTCGGGCACTGCCTTCGGCGCGCTATTATCCACCAGAGTAAAAATCAGATGAAGCAGTCGGACGAAATAAAAGATTTGAATAAAGCTTCAGCGGAGTCACCATCTAAACCGCGAGGTTCAACTGGCGGGGATATTGCCCGTGTGATATTACTGACTGGTGTGCTGTCAGGCTCGCTGTGGATGCTTTATTCCACACCCTGGACGCGGAATATGATCTTTGGCAATGTCAGCCGCTTCCGCGAATGGCTGAACCAATGGGGTGGCTGGTCATGGGCAGGATTTGTAATTATAGGGGTCGCCCTGGTGTCGGTTGGTTTTCCGCGTGTAGCTCTTGCCGCTGCGGGTGGCGCCTTGTTTGGCGTTGCGCTGGGCGCGCTCTGGGCGCAAATCGCAACGATACTGGCAGCTGTGCCGGTCTTTTATTTTACCCGGTTTTTCGGCAGGAATTTAGTTCAGCGGAAAATGGGTAACCGCTTCCAGCGGCTGGACCAACTTTTAGCCAAACATGGATTTATGGTAATTTTATTAATCCGGGTGTGTCCCGTAGGCAACAATTTTATCGCCAGTTATTTAGCGGGAGTCACCGCAATACCGTTTAGAAAATATATAAGCGCCTCGTTTTTAGGTTATTTACCGGAGAGTTTAATTTTCGCCTTACTGGGAAGCGGATTTATTGACCATTTCAAATTACGGCTGTGGGGAAGTGTTGGTCTGTTTTTGCTGTTATCACTATTTTTTATCTGGTATTATCGCCGCTCTATTCTGGCTAAGAATGTGCTTAAGATTATGCGCGAGGGGAAATAAGGATGAAATCGGACGTCGGTTTCGGCATTATTGGATGCGGGACAATGGGCGCACGTCATGCGGAGTGTATTAAAGATGCCAACGGAACGGCTCTCATTGCCGTGTGCGACACCTTTCAGCAAAACGCAGATAAGGTTGCTAAGGCTTTTCATGCAATAGTTGTTCCTGGTGCGGAAACATTGGTTAAGCATCCTGAGGTAGAGGCAGTATTAGTTGCATTGCCGAGCCAATTGCATGCTCAGTATGGCATACTTGCGGCAGAGGCGGGAAAGCATGTGCTGGTGGAAAAGCCGATTGATTTTTCATTAACGCAGTCAGAAAAGCTGATTAAAACCTGCCATGAATGCAAAGTTGTGCTGTCTGTCGTTTCACAACATCGGTTTCATGCGGATGTGCTTAAACTCAAGCAAGCCATTGAGGCTGGCAGGTTAGGGCGATTGATTTTGTGTAGCGCACAGAGTGAATGGAAGCGCGACCAGGCTTACTATGAGAAGGCGCCGGGGCGTGGCTTGAACGACCCTGCTGAAGGCGGCGTCTTGCTCAACCAGGCGGTTCACTATATTGACCTGCTTCTCTGGCTGTGTGGACCGGTGGCGAGAGTCTCGGCATATTGTGACACGTTAACTCATAAAATTGCCGTGGAAGATGTTGGTGTCATTGCAGTTCAGTTTGTAAATGGCGCTCTTGGAACAATCACCGCCACCACTTCTATTTCGCCGCAACAGCCGGAAAAATTGGAGATACACGGTGATAAGGGGACGGTTATAATTGAGTCCGGAAAAATTACGGCTTGGGACATTGAGGGTGATGCGGAAGAAAGCCCCGCCGCCACTCAGACACAAGAAGACTTCAAGCCCAATCTGGCTCCCGTGCGACGGCAGTTGGAAGATTTTGCCAATGCCATTCGTCTGAGCAAGCCACCGTTAGTTACTGGCGAACAAGCGCTTGCCGTTCTGGCAACCATCCATGCCGGATATCGTTCGGCAGATACCCTGCGCTCAGAAACAGTGTAAATTCTATTCTATTCACCACAGAGTCACAGAGGACACAGAGAATTTTTTAATATTTCAAGAAGAAATTCTGTGATTTCCGTGTCCGTCGCAGGCGGGATTTTTTTGTTGGGCATTCTTAGGATATTTCTCTTGCAATTTGTAATCATGGCACATATGTGAAATGTCGGTTGTCTTGCATTTTTAATAGAGGATGACATGCGTAGAATCTCCGTGCAGAAGGTTCACCTCCGGTCCTGTTCTCTCCTTATATGTGTAATACTCATTTTAACATGCGTCTTTGCCCAGGATGAGCCGATAGTCAGAGAGATTGTCATTCAGGGCATCCGCACGGTCAAAAAAGAGGATGTCCTCAATGTCATGAGGACAAAGGTTGGAGAACGCTCCTCTCCTGAGATGAGGCAGGATGACCTTCGCGCCATTTATGCCCTGGGTAAATTTTCAGAGGATATCCAGTTTTTCAAAGAGGATGTCGCCGGCGGTATCAAGATTACCGTCGTCCTCAGGGAAAATCCCGTTGTGGGGGATATCCAGGTAATCGGAAATACCGCCTTTAAATCTTCCAGTATACTTGCGCGCCTTCCCTTCAAAAAGGGCGAAATTCTCCCCACAGGTGCAGAAATCAAGACACGCTTAGAGACTGAGAGGCTTTACGCCGGCGGTGGTTACAAAAACGCCCGCGTGAAGGTCCGAATGGATGAGATGGGTGAAGGAAAATGCAGTGTCACCATCATTGTGGAAGAAGGGAAAAAGATTCTCATCAAAGACCTTGTCATCCGGGGAAATAACTCCTTCAGCGCCTTCCGCCTCCGCTTCCTTCTGGAAAACAAGGGCTCATGGGCTTTTATCAAAAATTATTATGATGAGACCACGTTTGAGGATGACCTTGAA
>JAPLSR010000271.1 GCA_026398545.1 Candidatus Sumerlaeota bacterium
TATATGCCATTCACACCGGTCAACAGGAATTCAGGGCGGCATTCAACCTTGTCAAACTTCTGAACCTGCCCATCGACCTGGAAACTATCCGGAACATGTCGGGGAATTTTCTGCAGCAGGCACAGCAGGCATTTCTTGAGCGTGATATTGAAAAGGCGCATAATTTTGCCACGCAAGCCATAGATGCCTTTCCGGAAAATTATGATGCCCGATTCATCCTTGGGCAAATCCTGGATAATCTGGGCGATAATGTTGGGGCAGTCCGGGAATTCGAGGAGGCGGCGAAAGGGCATGCGGACGCAAAAGAATATAACCGCACTATCGAGATTTACGAACAATTCCTTCTTAAGAAAGAACCCCGCAACGAAAAATTCCTGAACCGAATCGCCGTGATATATTCCCAGATAGGGGATAATGAGCATGCCATACACTACTATGTTATCATGGCAAGTGAAAATGACTCACGGGGGGAACCTGAAAAAAATGTTGAGTTGTTTAAACAGATTCTCGCGTTGGACCCTCAGAGGCACGAAGTCCGTTCCCAGCTTGCCAAACTCTATGAATCCGCTGATAATCTTCCCAAGGCTGTTGAACAATACACGATACTTGCAGACAGCCTCTCCGAAAAGGGGGATTCGGGACAAGTCCTTACTTATCTCGAACGTATCAAGCGGATGGTGCCTGAGAATCTTATGGCACGGCAGAGGCTTGCTGAGACATATGAACAGATTGGCGACCGTGCCATGTCGGAGAAGGAATATCTTGAACTTGGGGAGACGGCGATTGAACAGGATGAGCTTGAAACGGCAGAGAAATTTTACCAGATACTCCTGCAGAAATATCCTGACTCCCTCCTGGCGCACGATGGATTGGTAAATCTTTATGAAAAGATGCAGAACCCTACCGCCTTCAGCCGTGAGTGCATCATTCTGGCTGATATTCTGGAGAGTGCGGGAGACCTGGAGCGCGCCATCTCTATACTTAT
Organism: Candidatus Sumerlaeota bacterium; assembly: GCA_026398545.1. Classification (GTDB taxonomy): domain Bacteria; phylum Sumerlaeota; class Sumerlaeia; order MWCT01; family MWCT01; genus JAPLSR01. The sequence goes on from JAPLSR010000271.1 coordinate 986, forward strand.
CAGGGTGAAAAATCAGAATCCACAAAATGTCGGTTTGAGGGAAAAAATCAAACAGGTTCTCCTCAAGGCGCACCGTAGGAATGAAGCTGTGGTTGAGTCTCTTGATCTGGCAGATCTTTACCATGAAGCCGGCGATACTGCCATGATTGAAAAGTGTCTTGAGAGCGTAAAAACCATTGAGCCGGAGAATATAGAGCTGCGCATCAGTGTTGCCTTGAAATATTACCAGTATGAGATTCCAGCCAAAGCCAGGGAAGAATTCATTGAATTCCTTGACTACCTCATTGATGAGGAGCAATATGAGGCATCTCTTTCGGTTTGTGAAAAAGCCCTGTCCATTGATGGGCAATATGTTCCCTTCCATGAACGGCGTGTCACGGTTCTGACTCAGCTGGGGCGTAATGAAGAGGCAATTGAGGTGTACAAATTTATCTATGGTATTTATAAGAATGCTAATAGTAATGACCGGGCTTTGGAAATCCTCGGCGAAGCCCTATCACTTGATGAGAAAAATGTTTACATCCACAAGGAACTTATCGATATTCATCTTGCACTTGGAAATGTGTCCGGTGCGCTTTCCACCCTTATTTCCCTGAGCCAGATTTACTATGAGACCGGCGCTGTGCCCGAGGGCATTGAGACGGCATTAAAGATTATTGGACTCAGTCCCGAGGCTGTTGCAACGCGCGAAAGGCTCGCCTACCTTTATAAGGAGAATGTAGAATTTGACAAGGCAATTGATGAATACTCGGAAGCAACGGATTATTACATCGGCGTTAATCAGTCCGCCTCGGCAATACGTAACCTGAAGGCAATCCTCGAAATTGATGAAAACAATCGGGAAGCCCTCACAAGGCTATCCGAAATCCTCGCCGCCACCGAGTCTTTTGATGTGGCACGCCCTTACTTGATGAAGGGATTGGAGTTGCTGAAGAGCGGGATGGGAAGCTCGGATGAGGTAGTGGCAGAGTATCGGAGGATTCTGGGAATTCAGGAGGGGCAGATAGCGCTCAAAGAGGAATTTGTGGGGTATCTAAAAACCCTGGGTCGTAATGAGGAAGCGAGCGGGGTGATAAAGGAACTCGTGGATGCCTACAAATTACAAGGGGATTATACAAAGGCAGCCGGGCATCTTAAGGACCTGCACGAATTCACCCCGCAGGATAACAGGATTAAAGCCGAGCTTGCCGATATGTGTATGGTGCTCAATATTCCGCAGGATGCCGTTAATTATTATGCCGAGGCTGCCCTTGGGTTCCGGGAAGAGGGACGGGAACGGGAGGCTGTGGAAATTTATAGAAAAATCGTCGGTATTGACCCCAGGGAGGAATCTATAAGAGAAGAACTGGCGCTTCTCTTAGCGGCTCAGGGAGAGGTCAAGGAGGCAATTGAGCATAATCTGTTCCTTGTCAACAAACACTCGGCGGAAAACCGGGAGGCGGAAAACCTTACCATCTATCAGCGTCTCTTGGCACTCGATGCCGGTCTGCATGACATCCGTGAAAAACTTGCTGCCGCCTATGAGGCGGCAGGTGAGATTGTCTCTGCCGCAGAGGAGTTGATGACCCTATCCTCGGTGTATGAGAAGGGAGGCGATCTCAAGACAGGCATCATACGCGCCTTGCAGGCAAAAAAACTTGTTCCGGAAAATGATGCCGCAATCAGGCATCTCATTACGCTTTATGAGGCATCTGGTGATAAGGAGTCTTTGAGGATAGAATATATTGACCTCGGGGACATCTTTTTATCCAGGTCTGAGCCTGGCCAGGCGGAGGAATATTATCGCAAGGCGCAAAAGCTAAAACCGGATGATATAAGCACAGGTGAGCTGATCGCCAGATTGAATGAGACGCGGAAGAACTACAAAGCCGCCTGTGAGGAGTACCGCAAAATAGCAAGTCTTTACGAAGAGAACGGCAAGCCTGATAAAGCCATACCCTCACTTCGCCGCGTCAAGGCGCTTGAGCCGGATGACTTTGAATGTCGGGAGAGTATTGCAAGGCTTCTGGAAAAGACGCATGAGATTCATGATGCCCTTCGCGAATATTATGAACTCGCCGAGATGAGTTTTAAAAGCAAGTCCCCCGAGCGCGCGATGATTTATTTGAAACAATTGTCAACCACAGGACCGGATGATTTTGAGATGCGCATGGAGACCGCAAAACTTCTATTCACAAAGAAGAAAAAGCCGGAAGCCATCAGCGAGTTGGTCGACCTTTGCGGCGTTCTTTTCAAGGCGGGTCGGTATGGTGAGACTGTGCAGGCGGCTGAACTCGGCATGGAAAAGGATGAGAAAAATTTCGCCCTCAGGGACCTCAAGATAAATGCCCTCCTTGGAATGGAGATGGTGGCAGAGGCTATTGTGGAATACAGGAAGGCAGTGGACATTGCCTTTGAGAAAAAGGAAATAGAACGCGCCGAGACTTATCTGAACAATATCCTTGAGCATTTCCCCGAGGATACTGAGACGTTAACCAAGGCGGTGGAATGTGCCCTGAAGCAGAATAAAGAGACCAGGGCGGCTGAATATCTTAAACGTCTTGTCCATGTCTTTGAAAAGAATAATGATATGCCTCAAGCCATCGAAGCCGCCCAAAAAATTCTCAATATGAACCCCGATGACATCGATGTCATGAAAAACCTTGCCCGCTTTTATCTCCAGCATGGTGAGGAAAAAGAGGCACTCGGGGTTTTTGAAGACATTGCCTACTATTTTTCCAGACACGGAGATTTCGCCGAGGCATGCAATTATCTCTCGCGGATACTGGAGTATGATAGCGAGTCCATTTCAACTGTCCGAAAGCTGGCAAATCTGATTTGTAAAAATGAAAATCTTAGTAAGGCACGTCCCCATTTCGTTAAGCTCCTCGACCTGTGCAAGGTCCACTGCAAGCCGGAAGAGACTATCAGCGAATTTGAAACTGTTTTGAAAATTGATGGCACTAATGCCGCGCTTCACCTTGATTACGCACGCTTCCTCAGGGAGTCACAACAGCCCCAAAAGGCAAAGATTCAATATCAGGAAGCGGGAAGGCTCCTGTATGAAGATTCACGGACACGGGCGGAAGCTGTGGACGTCCTTATTGAACTTCTTGAGCTCACACCGGAGGATGCGGAGCTATTAACAAAGATTGCAGCCTTGTATGCGGAGACGGAACGTCCGGAGGATGCCTACCGGTATTATATTCTTTGTGCCAATCTCCATCTCCAGAAAAACCAGACAGATGAGGCGCTCCGGCAGTTCCTCTCAGCCCTTTCATTGAAGCCTGAGGAGACGTCTCTGATTTCCCAACTCGCACAGCTATATGAACAGACGGGGCAAAAAGACGAGGCGGTGCGGAAATATCTTGACCTTGCAAATCTTAACACTAAGCGAAACAAGTCTGCGGAAAATATTGAACTCTATGAAAAGATTCTAACGCTGGATGGGGGAAATAGTGAGGTGCGTCAGAATCTCGCCAGACTTTATCAAAAGCAGGGAGAAATTGAAAAGGCAACGACTCACTATATCCAGCTTGGCAGGCAGTACGAAGCCGTTAATGAGCCTGAGCAGGCGCTCTCAATTTATAAACACGTCAGAAAGATTTATCCGGAAAATGAGGAAAGCCGCAACAGGATTGCGGAGATATTCCTTGCTGCCGGAAAGCGAGATGAGGCAAGGCAGGAACTCCGTGAACTTGTCAATATCCAGATGAAAAGCAAGAAAATTGAGAACGCTGAGCGTTACTTGCTGCGTATGAAGGAGATTGACCCTGATGATATCAAGGTTGGTGAGGAACTGGCGCGTCTTTACGAAAAAAAAGGTGATATACATTCAGCCGTTTCCGAATACAGCAATGTGATCGATATCTATGTTCGCAAGGAAGATTATCAAAAGGCTATCCAGACCCTCCAGTATGCAAAGGCTCTCTCCCCGGATAATACTGCCCTGCATGAGAAGCTGTTTGAGCTGTATAAACTGACCGGTTCAAAGAAGGAACTCGTCAAAGAGGGTATGGATCTGGCAACCATTTATTTCAATGCGGATAATAAAACCGATGCGGTTCGTATCTGCAAAGCCATCTCAAGCCTTGACCCTGCCGATGTCAAAATCCGCTTGAAGGTTGCCTTATTCCTCGATGAGCACAAGTTGCGCAACCAGGCTCTGGAGGAATACCAGCTTATCGTTCATCATCTCCTCCATGTGAGGAATTATGACGAGGCGCTCCGTGTGTGCGATATGGCGCTGGAGAAATCCCCTGACTATATTCCGCTGATTCAGAGTAAAATTGATGCGTATTCTGGCAAGGATGACAGGCAGGCAGTGGTGGACCTTTATATGCGGCTGGCGGAAATTCACAGCACGAGAGAACATTGGAATGAACAGGAAGAGGCATATCGTAGAGCTATTGACATCCTTCCCGAATTTATTCCAGCCCATGAAGGATTAATCAACGTGTTGACTCGTTTCGGTCATATTGAGAAGGTTGTAGGAGAACTCCTTGTCCTGAGCGGAATCCACAAGGCTAATAGCAATCCGACCGGTGCCATATCCTGCCATCAGGAGATACTCAGACTCCAGCCGGACAATCTCGACGTGAGAGATGGTCTGGCAACACTTTACAGGGTGCAGGGGAATTCGGAGGGTGCCATCAAGGAATATTTCACCCTCGCGGAGATGATGGAACAAAAAAATGATTACGGCAAGGCTCAACGCTATTATGATGATATCATTGCTATAGATAAGATGAATGTTGAAGCCCTGCGCGCGCTCATCCATATCTCAGAAAAACAGGGACTTACAGAGCCGTTCATTGTGTATTCCCAGACGCTTGCGGCGCATTTTGAATCCATGCAGGCATTCGCCGATGCCATCCCTCTTTATCAGGGTATTATCCGCGTTAAGGAGAGTTATCTTTCCGCCTACCAGAAACTTGCGGCATGTCTTGAGAGGATAGGCAATGTTGAAGAGGCACTATCGATTTACAATTCGCTTGCCCGGCAATATCAGAATCACGGGGCGTTCATGGCTGCCATTCAGCAGCTGGAGGTGGTGGAAAAATATCACCCTGACGACCCCGAAAATCTTCAGCTCCTTGCAACATTGCATCTGAAGTTGAACCATCCCGACCAGATAATACATTATTTCACCCGGGCAGTTGAAAATCTTCAATTGCTTGATAATCTGACCGTTGCCCTGGACCTTGTACGACAGATGATTAGTGTTCGTCCAGAGCGTCTGGATTCTCATCGTCTCCTTGCCCAGGTTCTGGAGAGCGCTGGTCAGAGAGAGGAGGCGGCTGCCACATATGCCAATATTGCTTCACTTCTGGACGGCCAGAATAAAGTTAGCGAGGCTTTAGAGGCGCGTGCCACAGCCCTCCGACTCTCTCCTGAGTTGATTGAGGAGCGTGAGAAATATGCCCATGGTCTCAGGGATACCGGGCGCTCTGATGAGGCACTTCAACAATGCCTGCAGCTTGCCGATGAATATATCTCCAGTGGGAACTATGATAAGGCTTACCTGTGGGCTCAGCAGGCACTGGTCCTTGATGAATCCAATCCCGATGTTCACCATAAACTGAAATATATAAATACCAGAACGGAGAAAATTCCCGAATCAATTGCTGAAATCACATGGCTCGCCCGTTATTATATAGAACAAAATGCGCATCGGAATTCAGAGGAGCTCCTGAATGAGGGACTAAAACTCGACCCGAGTAATCTCCCCCTGAGGGAAACCCTTGTTTCACTTTATAAGAAGATGTCACAACCTGAAAAAGCCACGGAGCAACTTTTGAAGATTACTGAGCTTGTTTTGTTCAAGGGAGATATTGCACGGGCAATAGCAAGCCTTGAAGAAGCCAGGGCAATGGCTGGAGAGAATGTTGAAATTCGAAAAACACTCGCCGGACTATATAACCGCAATAATGAGCCGAAGAAGGCGAGAGAGGAAGAGATTTCAGTAATTGAGATCTGTCTTGACCAAGGACTTATTGAAGATGCGCACCGAATCAGTGAAACTATTATGGAGACCGAGCCCAAAAACTGTGACCTGCGTGAACACATTGCTGAAATCTTTCTGCTTCATGATATCCCTGAACTGGCAACAAAACAATATCTTGAAATCTCCACCCTTAAAAAGACGGAAGGGCATTATGACACTGTGATAGAATACGCGGACAAGTGCCTGAAATTGTCCCCCAAGAGTAAGGAGGCGCGGGAGAATAGGGTGGAATCCCTTATGAAGCTCAACCGAAGGGATGAGGCTTATCGGGAGTTCCTTATCCTCACGGACCTCTATACCGAATATGGCTTATTGGAAAAGGCGCGAGACGCCTATTGTGAGATGGCAAGATTGGTACCCGATGACCCTCTTCCTCTTCAGAAGCTCGTTACAATCTATGCCCTTGTTAATAACAAGGAAGAGCAGATAGCCGCACTCCGGGCTCTGGCAGAACTCTATGTGAGAAAGGAATGTATCGAGGATGCTGTGAGTGCCTATAAATCCATACTTGCCATACGACCGGATGATACCCGTGCCCGCCTGCGCTATATTGACCTTTATTCCAGAATCGGACCGGAGCTTGACCTTGTTGCAGATTATCTCAAACTCATTGATATATTTGTCAAACATGGCGACATGGCTGAGGCAACGAGGTATTTTGACAAACTTTCTGTTATCCTTCCCGATGACCCGGGTATCAAAGAGAAATTCATCCAGTTTCTGATTAACAATAAGGATTATCCGCGTGCCTTCAAAGAAATGCTTGACGTTGCCAATATCTACACGGAGAATGCCCAGTTTAAAAAGGCTATCAACATCCTCGGACAGGCAGTCCGGATTGCCCCGGATGACGCTGAAGTCCATCTCAGCCTTGCCGAGACATATGTGCGGATGAATGCCAAGGGCATGGCTGTCCAGGAATATATTAAAACTACCGAACTGTATGATAAGGAGGGGCTGGAGGAGAAAGCCATTGATGTGTATGAGAAAATCCTTAGTATTGACCCCCAGAACCTGGAAGCCCACAGGAGTATGATTGAGCGCCTGAGCAAGGTGGGTCGGACAGGAGAGACAATTGAATGGGAGAAGAAACTCGCAGACCTGTATATCCAACACGGCCTTCTTGACCTGGCAGAAAATCTCTACCGCGACATCCTGTTTATAGATCCGGAAAATGTTGAAGTGTGGAACTTCCTCATCCAGACCCATCTCCAGATTGGTCTCGATGGTGACCTTATTGATGATTACATTGCACTGGGCAACCTTTATTATTCAAAAGGTATGCTCAAGGATGCCCTTCAGCAGTATAAAAAGGTCATTGATGCCAGCCCATTCAATATCGACGCGCGCCGGAAATATATTGAGACCTACCTCCAGATAGGTCTGGAACATGACTTGATAGATGATTATCTTGAACTGGCGGATGTCCTCGTGCAAAAGGGCGAGGTGAATGAGGCCATCAGTATCTATTCCCATGTTATGTCACTCGACCCTGAAAACAAGAAGGCTTTAACAAAACTCTCCGTGACAAGGACACAATACAAGGCACCAGAAATGGAAGGAGTGAAGGGAGAAAGGACCGAAGAAGAAGTCGGCATCAGGGAAATGCCTCAAGAGGCCGCTGAGCCTGCTCCTCAATACACACAGCCCTCCTCCCAGGATGCCATTGATAATTATAAAAATATTCTCAGTGTGAATCCTTCCAATGCCAATGTGCGATGCAAACTTGCTGAAATCTATATCCAGCTAAACCGGGTCGATGACGCCCTCGCCGAATGGGAAAAGGCAAGTGAGACCTTCATCTTCAAGGGAGAGCTGGATAAGGGAATCATGTTGTGCGAAAAGATTCTTAAGAAAAGACCCTCAGATGCGAAAGCCCGCGAACATCTTTCCAAGGCGATGCTTCAGAAGGATTACTTCAAAGCCATAGACAGCGCCATCTCCTCTTACACAGATTCCTCTGAAAGACCGCCCGGCGGCGAGCCCTCCGGCGGACCCACAACAGGAACTTGAGTTTTATATCCAGAATTCACGAGGCGCTCATAAGCCTTAATGTTACGGGTATGTTTTGTCGCCGACGCTCCATAGCTTTGGCGACGGAGCGAGGCGTTATCTGCGGTATGAATGCTCAGAAAAGCACCCAGTCATTAACGAGTGTGGTGGTGGTGCCGAAAAGGTAGGCGCGAACGTAATTCAACCGGACTTCCTTCAGACCATCCCTGATACCAATCTCCACTTTCCCGGCAACTGTCTCCCTTGATTCAATGATGAAATCGGCGATGTTGGATTCACCGGGTCCGGTTCCGATTTTGATGCCCTGCATAGAGGGCGTTTCGCCATTGGACATCCAGGTTATGTAATATCTTTCCCCGCTGGATATCTTGTGGGAGAACCACGCTGGGGAGCCGGAAGTCTGGGTGAGGTATTTATTTGTGATTGCATCGCGGACGTAGATTTGTTTCACCTTTCCCGTCTTCTCAGCGCCTTTCATTTGTGGAGGGAGTTTTTCCTCAAAGGAAACCACCAGTTCCAACCATTTGCCAACCCTGATATAGAATTCCCCTTTGCCACCCTCAATATTGGAGAACTCCACAGCGCACATCAGTTGAAAATTGGGTGGGATTGCGCGCGAAGGGAGGGTTCCTATGGCGCACTGGGTGACTTTGTTCTCCACGTATGTTTTTAGAACACACCTGTTGTTCTCCAGCTGGGGTGTGCCTGTTGTTTGTTTGGTATCCCAGGTAAGTTCATGGATGAGTTCGTCATTAAAGTCATCCTTCCACAGAAGGGCGCAGTATGCCGTCTGTGCCAGCCCACCATAGAAGATGGGAAGAAGAAGGAAAAGGATTATGCGCCTCTGCAACACTATCATTGTGAATTTATTCCCGGTTTATATAATGAGGATGTATTCCTCTAAGTGTATAAATAAAAATTCAAGATAAAACCCGTCTTAATTTGGTTGCACACCATTCTCGGGAAACCCTTTTTTGCAAATGGCTCCATATTAAGACTTCCTCATCAATGCTTTTGGTTTGCCCCTTTTTCTAAGGCGCCTTCTTATTGATTTCATACAGGATATTTCCCCCCGCCCTGTATATCTCCCTTAAATATTCCGGTTTTTCCATTTGCTCAAGAGATAATTTCTTAAGGATTTGGTGGTTTTCTTCCATGGGGATTCTTAGATAGTAATCAATCCCGAGACGGCGGAGGATAAGGAATTTGTCCTCAGGCGCGGGCGGTATGTAAGCCTGCTGAACTTCCCAGTCGTCAAGATGTATGATTTTGATGGAGGGATTGTAGAGGAGGTAGCGGATATCGTGTGTGAGGAGGGTTTTGCCGGAAAGTGTGTTATTGATGTGGTCTATTATATTTTCATCCTCGCCAAAGACGAGGGAATAAAATTTTTCCTTTGGCATCCCCGGACGGCGGAGGGCTGAGAGTTGCCAGGGATATTCCAACTTGCCGTTAAACCATGCCTCATGTGCAAGTTTGAAATTCATAAGAGCGAATGGGAGTCCGGGAAGGATGAACACCAGAAGGCACCAGAGAATAAACATCCCTTTTGCCAATCTCCCGCTTATGGTCTCAATGCCCCACAGGGAGAGGATTGAAATCGGTATTAATATCGGTATAATCTGGTATAGATAGTATCCTGCGAGAAAGTAATGGTAGGCGAAAAGGAAAAAGAACAGCAAAAGGGCGAGGATTCCAAAGCGTTGTGACATCCCGAGGTCTTTTATAGCCACATCTGATGAAAGGTCTTTCACGCCCCGGGATTTTTTTATAATACACGATAACAGCAGGATGAAGAGTCCCGGAAGGGCAAGGGCGTGGAAGGTTGGTGCAAGTGCCCATGACCACTTTGGAGAGGTGATGAAATAGAAAGGGGTTGCATATAACTTTGCAAAAAGGGAAGGGCGATTGCGTGGAAAGCCGGCAGGGGTTGCGGCGGCTTCTATCCCATCACCGTTGAACAGCCATTCACCCTGCATGGAGGTCATGACATCGGGATTTATCTGTTTTCCTCCCAGAATATTATGAAAATAGGGATATACTGGATTGCCTGTCATTATCCAGTTCCTGAGATACCAGGGTGAGGCAAGAAGAACGCAGAGGAGAACAAGGCGGATAAATGAAGGGGTCTTGATTAATTTCCGAATAGTGGGGGTTTCTTTCTCAAACATGAAATCGTAATGATGCGGTTCCTCGTCCTCTATATCAGGGCTCTTTTTACGGGGAGTTATAAAAAGAAGTACTACCCAGATGATTACAAGGATGGGCATCAGGTAATTAATATTGCAGGCGAGGGCGGAGACAAGGGCTGAAAGAATAAGATATGCGCGGAGTCCTGTTTCCAGATAGCCAAGGGCAAGATATAGAAATGCCGCTGTGAAGAGTATGGCGAGGGCATAATCGGATGTGAAGGTGAAATAGCGTATTGAATAAGGAATGCAGACGAAAAGGAGTGTTATGGAAAGGGCGATGAGTTTTTCCCTGTTCAGGCGGAGGATGATGTGATACACAAGCAGGGCAGAGAAGAGTCCGCAGGTGGGGGAGAGAATCTGGGCGAAAAGGTCAGACCAGTATCCCGCAAGGGCGCACGGAATGGCGCAGGCAAGGCGATACATCTGGGGATAATTTGAGCCTGTCCCGATGCCCATCTGCGCCATAATTTTGACGGGGAATGAGTGTTTTAGAAAGAGCCAGCGTGCCATGCCAAGATAGGATAAACTGTCCACGTTTATAATCGGGAATAAAACACCGTGGTAGAATGTGAGAAAGATAACTACGGCAATAGCCGCTTTTAAAACTCGCGCCGTCATTTTTTGAAACCATGTTTCCGGCTGGATGAGGGTGGAATTGTAGGCTTTGACCGCAATGGACTGCCTGACCCTTTTCTGGATAAAACCGTCTGCGAGGTCAGGGGATTTTTGGGGCGCAAGGAGAGGAGCGCCCCACCTGCAGCTCCGCAATTTGCGTGAGGCGAGCATGAGGGAGATGATGAGCGCTGTTAGAGAACCGGCAATCGCCCATTTGTTGAATAAACCCGCCATGCCGAAGAGCATACCGGGATAGGTTGTCAGCCCCACACCGAGCGCGAAGGCAATGGCTGCCCTTGCCCAGCGAGGCTCATATATTTCAAAGCAGTCAAGAAAGAGATGCCCGACAAACCAGTAAGCCATCATTGTCAGGACTGCAAAGAGGATTTCCTTATACGGCAGATAGTCAAAAGAGATGTCCCAGGGGAGGGAAAGTGAGGGATAAACAGACAGTAGAATTTTGTTTTTGTATCCGAAATAGAACCACCAGACAAAAATCCAGGCAAGGAAGAGCAGGTTAAATATAAGACGGGTTATCCGCATTATTCCACTTTCTTCGGGGCTATAACCACCTTCAGGTTATAAGTGACAGGACAGCAGACGGAGTGGGATATAAGGCAGTGTTTTTCCACCATATCGGAGAAGTTTTCACCAACCTTTGCGGCTGCCGCTTCATCTTCCACATGGAGTGTCGCCTCCACTTTGACAGATGTGAATGCAAGCCCCTTTTCCGCTTTATCCAACACACCTTCCGCATGACTTTCATATCCCGTCACCATGATGTTTATCTTACGTGTGAAGAAGAGGAGTGTGGTCATCAGACAGCTTTCGATAGAGGCAACAAAGAGTTCCTCCGGTGACCACACGCCGCGCAGTCCTTCGAATTCCGGCGGCGGTGCGACATTCAGAACCGGTTTTTCAGGAATGCTCAAGGTCCCGGTCTTCTCACCTGTAAGTGTCAGTGATACGGCATAGTTATACATCTCTTTCTCCTTTACCTGAATTTTTTATTATGGAACAGGGCACTCGCGGGGATGCCCGGATGGCTCACAAGATAACCGAAAAAGTTCCAGAAATCCTCCATGACGAGGTTTCGAAAGTCACAGTTATTGGAACAATTGAGGCAATAGCTGTGCCTTCTCAGTCCCCTGCGTATTGTCCTTGCTCGTGGGGAAAACCATTCCTTTTCAAGCGTTGTTTCGCAGGTGAGAAAATTGGCGAAGGTAAAATCCTCGCCGACATAATGGCACGGAAGGAGATTACCTTTGACATCCACATAAGCCGAGAGATAACCCGCAAGACAGGGATAAGTCCGCCTGTTTTTCACCAGATGGTTGCAATACCTGGAATATAAATAAGCCTTTTCGGGACATTCCGGGATTAAGGTCTTTTCAATGAAGCCCCGGATATATTCGGTTGCCTCAGGGGAAAAGCGGAAGTTGTTCTTTTCAAGGTTGCCGAAAAATTCAGCCTGCGTCAATAGCGTGTAAGTGACCTGGTCTGTGAGAGAGGTGTAAAAGGAGTGCGCCCTTTCGAGATATGGGGCATTTTCCGGTGTGATAAGGGATAGTATACCAACGGAGAAGTTAGGTTCCTTGATGGATTTCAGGCGCTTTATGGTTTCCACAGCCTTTGAAAAGGCGCCGGGAACGCCACGAAGGGTATCGTGAATCTTCTCCTGTCCGTCTAAGGAGATGCCGATTTTAAATGAGATGTGTTTCGGCAGGGAGGAAATGACGCCCCTCGTCGTCTCTTCTATCCTTTCTGAAAGAAGTCCATTGGAGGGGAGGGAGATGCGTTCCAGCCGGGGGATGAGTTGTGAGGCAAGGATGAGCAAATCCTCCAGGTCATTCCGCAAAAATGGCTCGCCCCCTGTCAGACTCAATATCCGAAGAGAGCGCCAGAGCGGGTCGCGAAAGAGG
>JAPLSR010000153.1 GCA_026398545.1 Candidatus Sumerlaeota bacterium
AATGTGGTCTTGCCGCTGCCGGTCACACCAACCATGGCAACAAGACAGAATTGGGGCAGAGTGATAATACCCTCCTCTTTCTCGCCATCAGGGGGATATTTCTCCATTTCTCACTTCCGCATTTTATGATTATACTGCATCCAAGCTTGCTTTGATGGTTGAATCGTATATCCATATTTTTCACTTGCAAGACTTTTTTTCATGATTAGGCACACAATCAAAAAACGAGGTTTAAAAGGCGGGATTTACTTTTTTGGCGGTGATTTGAGGATGGTGATTTCCACAGGGATAAGTCCCTTTTCAATCATGTCCAGTTTCCCTGCGGCGGCGTAGGAAAGGTCAATGATGCGCCCGCGGATGAAGGGACCACGATTATTGATACGCACATCCACCGTTCGCCCGGTTTTAGCATCCCTGACACGCACAATGGTTCCAAAAGGGAGTTTTCTATGGGCGGCAGTCATGGAATACATGTTGTAAATCTCGCCGTTGGCGGTGAGTTTGCCATGATACTCCTTTCCATACCAGCAGGCGGTTCCGCGCTGATAATAACCCGTGGCACAGCCCGAAAGGGTGAAAGCCGCCAGAATCAGCGAATAACATAGATATCTGATGACCCTGCTCATTTGTCCGCTTCTCAGAACTCTCATTAAAAAATCAGGCAAAATGTCTGCAATTCCATCATTACTGATTTAAATTTTTTATAACTGCTTCTGAGCCGGCGAATCAAGCAATTTCCACTTTAAAATCTTGCCGAGGGCATTTCGGGGAAATTCACTGACAAAGATGATATCGCGCGGCGCCTTGAAGGGCGCTAAATAATTGTGGCAGAAGCGCTTCAATTCCAGAGCGCTCACCACATATCCCTCGCGGAGCCTGACATACGCCCGCGGATGCTCGCCCCGCAAGGGGTCGGGCACCCCCACAACCGCCGCCTCCTCCACGGCAGGATGAGCGTTCAGGACATTTTCTATCTCCACAGGTTGAATGTTCTCCCCTCCGCAGAGAATCATTTCCTTCTTTCGCCCTGCGATGTACAGGAACCCATCCTCATCAAAATAACCCATGTCGCCTGTGCGCAGGGCGCCATCCGGTGAGAAGCCCTGCCGCGACTCTTCCATCACATTATGATACCCCACCATGACATTCTCGCCGCTCACACAAATCTCACCCGTGGCGCAAGCCGGAAGGGGTTGTCCCTCCTCATTACGTATGGAAACCCCCACATTATGGAGCGGGCGACCGATGCTCCCCTTCTTGTGATTTCCCCACATATTTACCGAGACCACCGGCGATGCCTCAGTCAAACCATATCCGTTGAACACCAGCTTACCAGTCATGGAGTGGAAACCCTCCTCAATGGCGGGAGAGAGCGGTCCGCCGCCGGACACCACCATACGCACTGACCTGAGGTCTGCCTTTGCCGTCCCGGGGTGCTTCAACAGCAAACCGTAAATAGTTGGAACCATAATCAGGGCGGTGACGCGCTCCTCCATGATTTTATCCAGAATCACCTGAGGATTGAGCGAAGGGCATAAAACAATACGCGAGCCGGTCAGAAGCGGAAGCAGAAAGGATGTCGTCAGACCAAAGGCGTGAAAATATGGCAGGATGCCCAGAAAGGTGTCCGCTGGTCCTGTGTCAAGAATGCGCTGGCATCCTTCAAGATTTGTGAGGAGATTCCTGTGTGAGAGGAGAACCCCCTTGCTTTGCCCTGTCGTCCCTGCCGTGTAAAGAAGGACAACAGGCGCCTCCGGATTCACTTCGGAATGGGATGCCACAGGTGAATTCTCACTCGTCCCCTGCACATGCTCATCAAGATAAATAACCCTCAGTGGTGATTCAAGAGTTGACTGCACGGACTCCACAACAATCTTGAAGGAAGATGAGGTGAGGAGAGTGCGGGCGCCGGAATGCTTGAACAGCGGCGCAATTTCGGCTGACTTGAGCATGAAATTCAGCGGCATGACCGCCCGTCCTGCAAGCAGAGCCGCCCAGAATCCCACAGCAAAATCAAAGGAGTTCGGCAGCAGGATTGCAATAAAATCGCTCTTACTGGAGGTGCGTCTCACGCATTCGGTTTCATCACTTCTAATGGAGCTGGCGAGGATGGAGGCGCGGCGTAACAATTCTGGAAGGCTCAGATATTCATCCCCGCTTATCAGGCATGGAGAGTCGCCAGCTTGCGCACATGCCTCAAGAAACGCCTTTACAAGACCCATGCACCGACCTCTTTCTGTGTAATCAAATATAGCATGGAATTTATCCTGTCCATCAATATTTCTCAGATTTGACTTCCACCGAGACGCCTGTGTGCCCTGCCTTAACACAGGCATCCAGAACCTTCACGATTGTTTCATGATAAGCCTGCGCATCACCCTTGATTGCAATCCGACTCACCTGCACAGGAGGAATCTTTTTTAGCTCCGCCTCAAGAGACTCAGGGCTTATTTCCCTTTTTTCCAGAAAGACTCGATTATCCTTCGTTACGGTGATAATGAGTGTCTTACCTGCGGATTCCATGCGGGTTGTTTGCGTGACATGTGGGAGACGCACCTCCAGAAAGGCGTGCGATTGCCTTACTTCCGTCGCCAGGATAAAGAAAAAAATCAGGTTGAATATCATATCCATAAGTGGAGTGAGATTAATACCCTCCCCCACTTCCTCTCCACTCAGACGGCGCTTCATCCCCCCTTTTTTTCTACTCATCAGCCTTGCCCCGCATATCTTCCACTTCAGTCCCTTCCACACTTCCCATCTGGCGCAGGATTTTCCGCACTGCATCCGGAAGGAGATTCATCTCATAGGAAAATAATCTCTGCCTGAAAAAATATAAAGCCACATAAGCGGGAATGGCAATCATAAGTCCCCACATGGTTGTGACAAGCGCCTCATTAATGCCCTTGCTGAGCTGAGCAATGGAGTGCTCCTCCGACAGGGCGAAAACGTAAAAAGTCTTCATCATGCCGAGGATGGTGCCAAGGAGACCAAGGAGCGGGCTGACGGTGTAAATTGCCGCAAGCTGATTATTCTTGTGATATAGACGTGAAATCTCATCATCAATGGCATCCATCACTTCATCCTCGGAGATATGAGAGGCGGATGAGGAATTTCCCCTGAATAACCCCTGGAAGATATTGCCAAGGGAGGAGGCGCTGTTTATCAACGCCTTCATGAAATCTTCAAATTCCTTTGAAGATTTTACGCCCTCTGCCCTGTCCAGAAGGTTCTGAGGCACAATCCGTGAGCGCCTCAGGTTAATCAGCCCTTGAAAGATAAACCATACGGCAAAAAAGGAGCAGGGAATCAGGAAAATCATCAAAATGGCATTTTGTGCGGGGTTTTCATGTGTCACAGGTTGCTCACTGGCAGGGTCCCATGTAAATTTTCACCTTTTCATCATAAGACCAACCATCTGAATGAATCCGGGGGTCAATAGACTGGAGTTTCCCTGAATCGAGCAATGCCTCCACCTCATTCCAGGGCTTGAGACCGGAAAGGGCATCAAGTGCGTGCAAATTCAGGTGTCCCGCCACATTGGCAAATTGCAGGCAGCGTTCAATCGAGTATCCGCGGAGAAAAGCGGCTAAAAACCCGGCAATGGAGGAATCGCCGGAACCTGTGGCGCTGGCGATTCTGGGGACATGGTAAGCCATTGCCCAGAGTTCCCTGTTCGCCCACCTTTCCGGTTCGGATGGTCTGGCAGCGCCCATCTCCCGGAGCCTGTCCACACCAGCAGTGCGGAAATAAAATCCCCGGTGTGCAGATTTCAATGATGACATTCGACAGCCCATCTCTATGAATGTCCGCGCAAATGAGGAATACTCCTCCGGTGTGATATTATTAATAATCTCTGCCCCGCCGACCCTTTTGCGCCGCGCCCAGAATTCCTCTGGATTAAGCATGGCGTATGCCTCCTCAACAGAGGGGAAAAAGATGTCCACATAAGGGAGGAGTTTTTCAAGTATGGTGCGCCAATCGATGCGCCCCGCTTCGCTTGCCGGGTCCGGCAGCGCCATATCAAGAGAGGTGGTGGCTCCCGCCTCTTTGGCGCGTCGGAAACACTCTATGAGCTCTCGCCCGCCGCTTGAATAAAGTGCGCGCATGAGAGGTGGATACCCGAGATGGAAATGGCGGCATTTAGCCACGAGGGAAAAATCTATATCGCGGCTGGTGAAGGTGTTGTTAGTTCCGGGGTTGTGAAGGAAGATGCGGTCAATGCCTGGAGGCGCAATGGCAATGGTATAAGATGTCCCCTCGCCGGAAGAAATCTTAACACCCTCCGAATGACCGTGTTTCTGCAGGCGGCGGATGATGAGCTCGCCGATTTCATCATCGCCCACCTTTGCCATGAAGAGGACATTGATGCCGAAGATGCGGAGTCCGATGCCGGTGTTGGAGACAGGACCTCCTGTGGAGAGTGCGGCGGGACCAACCTGGACAAGTTTTCCGGCGGTGAGGATTTCCTCAATGGCGCGGGCGCCAGTGTCGGGGATGCTGGGAATAATGTCAAAACATATATGCCCCGCCACAGCGACATCTATGGGACGCCCAACAGATGAGGAATCCTGAACCCCGGCTACTGAGCCATTCATATTGCCGCCCTTCTCGCAATTCGCTATTCGTAATTCACTATTCGCAATTTTTACCTCACTACTCATCCAAGACAAGTTTGTAAAGCGCCGGCTCGTCCTCCTCAATTACCTCGAACCGGCTCACTTTCTCATCCACGAACACATTGTCCGCAAGGTCGTCATTAAATGAGGAGACCTCACCGATGATACAATAATCGCTGACGGGCCAGAACTGGTGATATGTCCCGGGTAGCAAGGTAATGCGCTCGCCCGATTTTAAATACAGAATCGCCCCACCCACATATTCGGCAGGCTTCCCATTTTGAAGGACTTCAACCATTCCATCGGATTCCATGAAATTCCCCTTCTCATCATGGGCAAAGAGCCGGACTGCGAGCACCCCAACACGGCAGATGATATCCTCCTGTTTGGCTTTATGCTTGTGTATTGGCGCAATCTGGTTGCGGCGGGCATACATCACCTTTTCGCAATATTCCGGCAGTTCTGCCAGATTGACGAGCGTCAGTCCATATTTGTTAAAATCGCCAAGTCCGAAGCCGGTGACATCCCAGCGGGGTTCGGGAGGTAAATACCAGTGATGACGCTCAAAGGTGAGCATAGCATCGGCAATGGCGCGGTTAATTTCAGAGCGTTTCATAGGGCATCTCCTCCTTTCAGACATTTTTCAGATGTCTATACAATTATAACCGCTGTCCGTCAACCGGGTTTTTCACAAGAAACACAAAGATTTTTTCACTTGTAGGGACAAATTTATATGACACAATAATACTTACAATCTTATTCAGCAAGGAGTTTTTTTTATGCTCATCCATAATGCCACCATCCTGACAATGAATGACAGGTGGGAAATCCAGGAAAATAGTGCAATTTATGTTGAGGGAGATTTGATTCGTGACATGGGGCAATCGGGGGAACTCTTGCAAAAATACAAGGAACCCGCGCCACTGGACGCCCGTGGGCGGGTGGTCATGCCTGGATTCATCAACGCCCACATGCATCTCTACAGCACGTTCGCCCGTGGGATTGCCCTGAAGGATACCCCTCCCGTGACATTCAATGAAATCCTTGAACGCCTCTGGTGGCGGCTTGATAAAGCGCTTGATAATGACGCGGTGCGCATGAGCGCTTTCATTCCTCTCATTCAGGCGATTCGCTGCGGAACCACGAGCCTCATAGACCATCATGCCAGTCCCCGCGCCATTACCGGCTCGCTTGATATTATTGCGGAACTGTTTGAATCGATCGGGTTGCGCGGGGCGCTCTGTTATGAGGTCTCGGACAGGGATGGCGCAAAGGCGGCAACTGCCGGCATTACGGAAAATGTGAGATTTCTTGAGCGTTGCACGAGGGAGCGCCCATCCTTTCTCCGCGGGATGTTCGGTCTCCACGCATCCTTCACATTAAGCGATGGGACGCTTGCGCAATGCCTTGAGGCGGCTGCCCCGTATGGCGCGGGTTTTCACGTCCATTGCGCAGAGGCAATTTCAGATGTTGAACATGCCCGCGCCCATTTTGGCAAAGGCGTGGTTGAACGTTTCGCCACAGCAGGCATCCTTGGACACAACACCATCGCCGCGCACTGTGTCCATGTGACGGAGAAGGAAATCGGGATTCTTGGCGAAACGAAAACAAACGTTGTCCATAATCCGCGCTCCAATATGAATAATGCGGTGGGGTGCGCGCCCGCTCTGAAGATGATGCGCGCGGGTGTGCGGGTGGGGCTTGGAACGGACGGCATGAGCGCCTGCATGACCGATGAACTGAAGACGGCGCTTCTCCTGCACAAACATGAATCCCGTGACCCGCGTGCGGGCTGGACGGAATGTCCGGAGATGCTTTTCAGAACGAATCCCAAAATCGCCAGCGAAATATTCGGGGCAAATATTGGCGTGATTGAAGCGGGGGCAAAAGCCGACCTCATCATCCTTGATTATTTCCCACCGACACCCATGACACCGCAGAATCTCGCGGGGCACATCCTGTTTGGACTTGCGGACGCGCCTGTTATGACAACAATCGTCGGGGGAAAAATCCTGATGAAGGATTGCATCCTCACTGAAATCGATGAAGAAGAAGTCAGCCGCCGCGCATGCGAAGTGGCAAAAGAGGTATGGAAGAGGTTTTAACTACTTCACGCCAGCCAGCGCCTGCTCTAAGTCTTTGATGATAGACTCCGGCTCCTCAACACCAGCCGAGAAACGAATCAGGTTGTCTTTAATACCAAGGGACTCGCGCTCCTCTCTGGTGCAGTTGTAATAGGAGATTGAGGCGGGATGAGTTATCAGGCTCTCCACCCCGCCAAAACTGGGACCAATGCGCAGCCGCTTAAGACGGTCAAGGAAGGCGCGTGTGCCGGCATAATCGGCATCCACCTCAAAGGTTACCACGGCGCCAAACCCGCGCATGGTGCGGCGCGCAAGGTCATAATACTTGTGACATGGCAGACCCGGATAATAGACACGCCTGATGTGTGGATTTCTCTCCAGATATTCGGCGATTTTTTGCCCGTTTTCATTAAAGCGCTGCATGCGCAAGGCAAATGTCTTCAACCCACGGATGAGCATATAACTCGTGAAGGGACCGATGACGCCTCCCATTGTTTTGTGAAATTCTCTGATTTTATCAATGAAAGACGCTGGACCCAGGACAACGCCGGCGAGGAGGTCATTGTGACCGCCAAGATATTTCGTGCAGCTGTGGATGACAAGGTTCACACCAAGCTCAAGCGGGCGTTGATTGTAAGGTGTGGCGAAGGTGCTGTCCGAGATAAGGATAATGTCTTTTCCCTTCACCATCTGCGCCAGACGCTCGAGGTCCATAACGTTAAGATAGGGATTTGTCGGCGATTCGGAGAAAAAGATACGCGTATTGGGGCGAAGGGCTGCCTCCATTGCATCATAATCATGAACGGAGACGACGGAGGTTTCCACACCGAATTGCGGCAGGACGGTCTTGCAGAATTCAAGCGTCTTCTTGTAAGCATCGTCGGTGGTGACGACATGGTCGCCGGAACGAAGGAGGGCAAGGAAGGTTGTCGTGATGGCGTTCATGCCGGAAGAAAAAAGGAGCGCATCCTCGGCGCCCTCGAGGGCGGCAAGTTTTTTCTCCGCCGCCGTCTGGGTCGGATTGCCATATCGCCCATACTCATAGCGCTTGTTCAGACCGCTAACGTAGTCGTCAATATCTTTCGAGTTGCGGAAGATAAAGGTGGAAGTCTGAATGATTGGCGTGGTGATGGAGTTGTAGGCATTAACATGCTCCTCACCGGCATAAACAGCGAGTTCTGAAAAGTTCAAAGGTTCATCATCCATGAGCAGTTTCCTCCCATAAAAAACTTGAAACAACTGTCACACGTGGCAAAAGAATAATGATGTGTATTTGGGAATCTTTTCATTTTTGCGTCAAGGGGTTTTCTTTGAATCCCCAATGTCTGATAATTACTCATGTAAACGGGTGCAAAAATAATATTTTAAATCCTTGATGAAAAAAGGAAAGCAAAATTTATGGAAAAACCGAATGTCTCGCCCAACCTCATACGTCCTTCCCTGCCGGCGCTCTTTCTATCCTTTTTGAGACTGGGGATGACCGCCTTTGGCGGACCAGCCATGGTGGCTTATATGCGGACAATGGCGGTGGAGAGGAAACGCTGGCTGGATGAGGAGACATTTCGCGACGGTGTGGCACTCTGTCAGACTATCCCCGGCGCAACATCCATGCAGACCAGCGCATATGTCGGATTGAGGGCGCGGGGCATTGCAGGCGCAGCCCTCAGTTTTATTGCCTTTGGTCTTCCCGCCTTCTGCGCCGTGACCGCCCTTACCGCCCTTTATGTCCACACGCGCAACCTGCCGGCTATTGTATCCGCCTTCGGCGGACTCCGCGCAATCATTGTCTCCATTATTGCAAATGCAGCCATCTCTTTTGGAAAGAGCACCCTCAAAGGGTTCAAAGAAATAGTCATCACGGCAATTGCCGGTATTCTCTTCGGGCTCGGGACAAATCCTGCCCTGGTTATCTTTTTAGCCGCCCTTCTGGGGATGCTATTCTACAGGCGGGAATCCTTTCAGGGAAGTGGATATTGTTCTGGCACAACAGCACCCTACCCTGGAAATTATCTGGCGCTTTTGATGGCAGCTCTCACAGGATACATTCTGCTCTTTTGCATAAGCCGTCCCTTTTCCCATCTTGCCGCCCTCATGTCAAAGGTTGACCTCCTTGCCTTCGGCGGCGGGTATTCCTCCGTGCCGCTCATGTTTCATGAGGTGGTGAATGTCAATAAATGGATAGATGCAAGGACCTTCATGGATGGTATTGTCCTGGGACAGGTGACGCCCGGTCCAATTGTGATAACCGCCACATTTGTTGGATACTGGCTATATGGTCTTCCGGGAAGCATCATCGGGACTATCAGCGTGTTTCTTCCATCATTTTTAATTGTGGTTGGGATTGTGCCTTATTATGACAGGATAAGGGGCTCCGCCTGGTTTCACCGGACAATGAAGGGGATTCTCTCATCATTTGTGGGGCTTCTGGTATCGGTGACAATCCGTTTCGGGATGAATGTTCAATGGAACCTGTTTCTCATCCTTCTTGCCGCGGCGGCGCTTGTTGCTCTTCTGAGAAAAGTTGAGATATTCTGGGTTGTCCTTGCAGGGGTCCTTCTCTCCATAATAGCACTTCACCGTTGAAGTCATAAAAAGACATTTGATAATTATTTGCTTTTATGGGTGATTTTTATCGGGACAGGCATATATTTCCATCGTAATATGCGACAATTCATCATGACGGGACAGAAGTTCTTTGTAATATTGAGGGCTCTGGGGATGGGAAGATACTAATGCTACAATGCAGGCAAATTTGCCACGTCCGATTCGCCACACATGAAGATCACTGATTTTTGTGTCACCGTCTGCCTCAATCGCCCTGCGGATTTCGCCCACTATACTTGTATCCGTCTCCCGATCCAGCAAAATATTACTGGTCTCACGTAATAAACCATAAGTCCACCGGATTATCATCGCAGAGCCAACAATCCCCATGAAAGGGTCGAGCCAATTCCAGCGCAGATATTTACCGCCGAGGAGTGCCACGATTGCAAAAACAGATGTCAATGCATCCGAAATTACGTGGAGATACGCCGCATGAATATTCAAATCCTTATGCCCATGTCCCCGGTTATTATGGTGTGAATCTTCTTCATGTTCCTTAAGAATCAAGGCGCTGACCACATTAACTGCCAGTCCGATCATAGCCACAATAATCGCCGGATTATAATGAATGACGAGTGGTTTAAAAAATCGCCGGATAGATTCCACAGACATATAGAGGGCAACAAGACCCAGCAGGATAGCGCTCACGAATCCGCCGAGAATCTCCATTTTCCATGTCCCAAAGGCAAACCGGACATCAGATGAACATCTTCTTGCCAGAAGATAGGCAATCGCGGTTATGCCGAGGGCAAGGGCATGTGTGCTCATGTGCCATCCATCAGCAAGCAAAGCCATCGAGCAAAACAGCAATCCAGCCCATATCTCAATGAGCATCATCACTGAGGTCAGGAAGAAAACGATCCAGGCGTTCTTTTCAGCATGTGTCTCCCCAGAGCTGAAAACGTGCGAATGTTGCCAGATGGATATATTTTTAGTATGCATAAGGCTTTTTTATATAAGGAAATTTTGTAAAAAATGAATCCTTAATTAACAAGCACACAGAACCAGACAGTGGGAGAAAAGGAAATATCAATCCTTTTTTTGTTTATTCAGATAATCCTCAATGGCAGCGCGGATGCCCTGCTCGGCAAGAACAGAACAGTGCAATTTCTCAGGCGGAAGTCCCCCGAGCGCTGACATCACATCCTTGTTTGTAATCTTCAGCGCCTCATCTATCGTTTTGCCCTTCACCATCTCTGTGGTGATGGAGGACGTTGCAATTGCGGCGGCACAGCCGAGGGTCAGAAATTTTATATCGGTGATTATGTTATCCTTCACCTTGATAAATATCTGCATAATATCACCACATTGGGGATTACCCACCTTGCCCATTCCGTCGGCATCATCGATTTTTCCGACATTCTTGGGGTTCATAAAAGTCTGGATGACTTTTTCAGTGTACTGCATATATGTCTCCATGCTGGTGAATCATTTTACCTCTCAGGCGGCGGGCGTCTCGGGTGACATGGCGCGCAGGTTTTTAACAATCGGCGCAAACACCTCTATAACACGGTCAATCTGCTCCTCCGTTGTGGAGCGACCAAGGCTGAACCGGACGGAGCCATGCGCTACCTCCACCGGCACACCCATCGCCAGAAGGACATGTGAGGGGTCAAGGGAGCCTGACGTGCAGGCAGAACCGGATGAAGCGGCAACACCCATGGCGTCTAAATGGAGCAGAATAGCCTCACCCTCAACATATTTGACGCAAATCATGAGTGTGTTGGCAAGTCCCTTCTCCGGATGTCCCGCGACAAGGATATCAGAAATCGTATTCATGATACCCCGCAGGAGACGGTCTCGCAGACGTCCCTCCCTTTTTGCCAAGTCTGCCATCTCTTCCCGTGCAATTTCTGCGGCGCATCCCAGACCCACAATGCCGGGAACATTCTCCGTGCCCGAACGCCTGTTCCACTCATGATGCCCGCCTTGAAAAAGACTGGTCATGCGTGTCCCCTTTTTGATATAAAGCGCGCCAACCCCTTTCGGTCCGTAAATCTTGTGACCTGAAAGTGACAGGAGATTCACATCTTGTTTACGCACATCCACGGGAAACTTGCCCACGCTCTGAACAGCGTCTGTATGAACCACAATACTGCGCTCTCTGGCAATTGCGGCGACTTCTTCAATCGGTTCAATTGCGCCCGTCTCATTATTGGCGTGCATGACCGTTATCAGAATTGTTTTAGACGTTATGGCGCTTTTCAACTCATCTATGTGAATAACGCCATCCGAATTAACACCGACATAGGTTACCTCAAACCCGTTTTTCTTCATCCATTTGCAGCAATTGAGGACGGCATGATGTTCAACGGCAGAGGTGATGATGCGGTTCCCCTTTTCGCGCAGCGCAAAGGCAATGCCCTTGATGGCAAGGTTATCAGACTCTGTGCCTCCTGAGGTGAAAATAATCTCCTCCGGCTG